>JAEXKM010000255.1 GCA_023445705.1 Pseudomonadota bacterium | reverse complement strand
TGCTGGAACAGATGTAAGCGCGGTAGGCGCTAGAGCCCGTAACCGCGGGCCATCATCGCCGCGAAGATCGGGATCAGGGCGAAGAAGCCGACCTCGGCCAGGAGGAACGGGCGGACGGCCCTCACCTCGCTCTCCGGGACGGCGAAGCCAGCGTCGCCGCGGGCGGCCTTGCGCCACTGCAAGATCCGCAGGGTCGGCAGGCTGGACAACAGGCCGACGACGACGAAGGCGCCGACCTTGGCCCAGAAGGCCCAGTTGCCGAGATAGGCGTCCGGGCCCTTCACGCCCATGTACACGCGGGCGAAGCCGACGATGAGGATCAGGGCGGCGATCAAGCCGTAATGCAGGTCGATGATCCCCAGGCGCTTGAGGCCGGCGCCGCCGAGGCCAGGACGGATCATCGCCAGTTCGGCTGCCAGGATGGCGGCGAGGCCGAACACCAGAAGATGGTGGACGATGGCGAGCAGAAGATCGGTCACGAGGCGCTCCTGAAGCTGGGCCGAGCGAACTTGCCGCGATTATCTTACGTTGTAAATAATTAAGATCCGCCGGTGCGATAGTCGGCGAACTTCGCGTCGCGCTCGGTGAGGGCGGCGGTGACGCCCTGGCGCATCTTGTCCATGTATTCGCGCGAGGCCTTGGTGTGCCAGCCGAGGGCGTGGAGATCGGCGCCGGCCCGCAAGCCCTGGCGCAGGCCCATGACCTCCATCTGGCGATGGACCATCCGCTTGTTGAGTTGGGCCAGTTCGGGGTCGACCTTGGCGACGCGCTCGGCCATGGCCAGCACCGCCGGTTCGAGCTCGGCGACGGGATAGGCCCGGTTGGCGAAGCCCAGACGGACGGCCTCAATGCCGTCAATGGAGTCGCCGGTCAGCATCTGCTCCATGGCCGCCCGCATGCCCATCAGCCAGACATGGTAGTGGTTGTCGGGCGGGCTCATGGTCCGCACCGCGGGGTAGCCGATCTGGGCGTCCTCGGCGACGTAGACCAGGTCGCAGGCCACGGCGAGCTCCGAGCCGCCGGCCAGGCACCAGCCATGGACCTGCGCGATCACCGGCTTGGCCAGGTCCCAGATCCGGAAGCACCCGTCGACCACGTGCCTGGCCCACTGGCCCTGGCCGCCGGCCGTGTGCCAAGGGAGCTCGCCGACGCCGGCGAGGTCGTAGCCGGAGGAAAAGCAGGTCCCCGCGCCGCGCAGGATCATCACCCGGACGTTCGGGTCCTGGTCGGCCTCGTCCAGGGCGCGGAAGATCTCGCCGCGCAGAGCGTTGGAGAGGGCGTTGCGCTTGCCCGGGCGGTTGAGCGTGATGCGGCGCACGTGCGGCGCAGGTTCGTCGGTCAGCAGGATGGGCTCTTGGCTCATGGGGTCGTCCTCCGCGGTCCTTCGCGGAAGGGTCGGCGCTTGACGCCACGAGAGTAAAGCCGGGCGTCAGGCCAGGCGCAGCACCACCGCGCCGGCGGCGATCAGCAGGCTGGCGGCGATGCGGCCGGCGGTCAGGTTCTCGCGCAGCACGAAGACGGCGATGGCGGTGGCGAAGAGGATCGAGGTTTCGCGCAGAGCCGCGATCACCGCCACCGGCGCGTGGGTCATCGCCCACAGCGCCAGCCCATAGGAGGTGAGCGTGCCGAGGCCGCCGACTACACCGAGGCCGAGGTTGGCGCGGGCGTAGGGCAGGAAGGCGCGCCAGCGGGCGGCCAGCGCCCAGGCCAGCAGCGGCGCGCCGCTGAGCAGGTTGAGCCAGAGGGTGTAGGCGGCAGGCGCGCCCGAAGCCCTTACGCCCGCCCCGTCGATCAAGGTGTAGCCGGCGATGACAAAGGCGTTGAGCAAGGCCGCGCGGACGCCCTGCGCGCCCGAGCCGCGCGATCCCAGGGCGAGGCTGAGCACGCCGGCGCAGATCAGCGCGATCCCGGCGGTGGCGGCAGGCGACAGGTGCTCGCCCAGCCAGAAGCGGCTGACCAGGGCGACGATGAGCGGTGCGGTTCCGCGCATCAGCGGATAGGCCTGGCTCATGTCCGCGCCGCGATAGGCGCGGGCCACCAGCAGGTAGTAGCCGACCTGAAGCACGGCCGAAGCGGCGAGGAACGGCCAACTGTCGCGGGACGGCTGGGCCAGGAACGGCAGGGCGAGCGCCGAGATGACCGCCGCGGCGGCCGCCACCAGGATCGTGGTCAGCAGCTTGTCCGGAGCGCCCTTGACGATCGCGTTCCAGGACGCGTGCAGCGCGGCGGCGAAGAGGACGATGCCGAAAACGCTGAGGGGCATGGGGCGGGCGCTCTCCTCTCCCCCTTTGGGGAGAGGTCGGGTGAGGGGCGATGCGGCCGAGCCGCCCCCTCACCTAGCCTCTCCCGAGGGAGAGGGACATGAATTTAGTCCGTGAACACCACGGTCTTGGCGCCGTTGAGCAGCACGCGGTCTTCCAGGCGCCAGCGGACGGCGCGGGCGAGGACGCGGCGCTCGATATCCCGACCCTTGCGGATGAGGGCGGCGGGCGTGTCGCGATGGCTGATGCGCTCGACGTCCTGCTCGATGATCGGGCCCTCGTCGAGGTCGGCGGTGACGTAGTGCGCGGTGGCGCCGATGACCTTCACGCCCCGCTCGTGCGCCTGGTGGTAGGGACGCGCGCCCTTGAAGCCCGGCAGGAACGAGTGGTGGATGTTGATGCAGCGCTCTTCCAGCTTCGCGGCGAGTCCGTCGGACAGCACCTGCATGTAGCGGGCGAGAACGACCAGCTCGGTCTCGGTCTCCTGGATCAGCTTCCAGATCGCCGCTTCCTGCTCCAGCTTGGTGGCGCGGGTGACCGGCAGGTGATGGAAGGGCACGTCCGAGAGGTCGAGATTGGCGTAGGTCTCGATGGGGTGGTTGGAGACAACAGCCGAGATTTCCATGGGAAGCTCGCCGCGACGCCAGCGATAGAGCAGGTCGGCCAGGCAGTGGTCCTGCTGGCTGGCCAGGATCATGACCTTCCGTTTCGCCTTGGGGTCGCGGAGGGTCCAGCGCATGGAGAAACCCTTGGCCAGCGCCTCGAAGGCTTCGTGCAGGGCGACGAGATCTGCGCCCTTGGCGTCGAAGACGACGCGCATGAAGAACTTGCCGGTCTCCTGGTCGTCGTACTGCTGGGCGTCGAGGATGTTGGCGCCGCGTTCGAAGAGGAAGGCGGAGACGCGGGCGACGATGCCCGGCTGGTCCGGGCAGGAGAGGGTAAGGATCATGACGGCGCTGTAGAGCATTTTCCGCCGCGACGGACACCGGTGCGGCGGAGAAAAAGCTGCTGTTCCAGAGATTTTTCGAGCGATGTCCGGGGGACGGACACCGCTCTAGGCCAGCAAGCTGCGCCTGGCGTCAAGTCGCCTTGCGCCTCAGGCCGGCTCCGGCTGGGCGACGAAGCCCTTCCAGTTACCCATGTATTCCACGAAGACCGGGCTCAGGCCTTCGGCGCGCAGGTGCTCTGGGGTCACCGGCAGGGCGATGGGCGTGAAGCCGGGGTCCGCCAGGGCGCGCTTGGGGTAGTCGTGATGCAGGATCGCGGCGCGGCCGATGACGACGAAGTCGGCGCCGTCCTCGAGACATTGGCGGGCGGTTTCGGCCGCCATGATCTTGCCGGCGACGCCGAGCCGCACGTTCCCGCGGTCGAGTTCGGTAAAGTAGGACATCAGGGTCCGGCCCTGGAACGCCTCCTCGACCGGCTCCTTGGCCACGTCCCACAGCGACATGTCGAGATAGTCGATCTTGCCGTCGTGCATGAGCTGCTGGGCGAGATCGCGGATCTCGGCGAGCTGCAGGCCGAAGCGCTCGGGCGAAAGGCGCAGGCCGAGGTTGAAATCCGGCCGGCAGGCGGCGCGGACGCCGTCGATGATCTCGAAGATCAGCCGCGCGCGGTTCTCCAGCGAGCCGCCGTAGCGGTCCTCGCGGCGATTGATGGTCGGCGAGAGAAACTGGCAGAGGATGTAACCGTGGGCCCCGTGCAGCTCGACCCCGTCGAAGCCCGCCTTCTGCGCGCGGACGGCCGCGGCGATGAAGTCGTCGCGAAGCTCCTCGACCTCGGCCAGGGTGAGCGCGCGGGCGCCGGTTTCCGCATCGTCCGAGGGACAGAGCGGGGCCTGGCCGATCAGGTCGGCGGGCGAGCGATTGCCGGCGTGGTGCAACTGGACGACCGCCACGCTGCCCTCGGCCTTGATGGCGGCGGCCAGACGCGTGAGGCCTGGCAAGTGCTGGTCGCCGAAGACGCCGAGCTGGCCGGGGAAGCCCTGACCGGCGGCCTGGACGTGGGCGGCGCAGGTCATGGTCAGGCCAAAGCCGCCCTTGGCCCGCAGGGTGAGCCAGTGGAACTCGTCGTCGGACAGCGTGCCGTCCGCATGGCTCTGGGTGTTGGTGAGCGGCGCGAGCATGAAGCGGTTCTTCATGGCCGGGCCGCGGGCGAAGGTCAGGGGCGAGGACAGGTCGGTCATGCTTCCACCTCGAAGGTCACGCCGGCATGGTCGTGCAGGCGCTTGACGAGTTTATTGCCCAGAGCCGCGCCTGGGACCCAGACGCCGCCCGCAACCTCGGGGGCTTCCTTGACCAGGCATATGGCGGTCTCGGCGATCATTTTCGAGGTCGAGCCGTAGCCAGGGTCTTTGTCGCCCTTCACCGAGACCACGACCTTGCGGCCGTCCGACGCGATCCCGACGAAAGCGGCGTCGAAGAAGCCGGTCTCCCGCTCTTCCTTGCTGGGGCCCTCGCCGGGCTGCGGTCCGCCCTCGGCCTCGACCGCGAAGGCCGCCGGCGCCTTGGGGTCGACCACGGCCATCTCGTCATAGACGAAGTCCGTCCCGTAGGCGTGGCCCTGCAGGTAGTTCGAGCGGTGGACGTTCTTGGTGTTGATGGC
>JAEXKM010000246.1 GCA_023445705.1 Pseudomonadota bacterium | reverse complement strand
CCGATACGTGACAGTTTTGGGCGCTGTTGGCTCACCAAGCTTAGTTCCAATTAATCGCGCTTATCGGTTGTCCGAAATCGTCGCGCGTGTTGGCGGGGCAAGGCCCGACGCCGCCGATTATCTCATCGTCAGGCCGGAGAGTGGACCTGAGCGCCGCTATCTAATCGGCGAATTGTCGACTGGGGATGGGACGAAGGACCCGTTTGTTGCTGCCGGTGATAAGATTTTTGTCCCAAGCGCAGAAGTGTTTTACGTGTCTGGCCAGGTTAACGCGCCAGGACCTTTTCCAATGAAGACCGGCCTTACAGTGAGGCAGGCGATCGCACGCGCTGGCGGGCTGACGGCGTCGGGCTCCGATAAGAAAGTTCAGGTTAACCGTGGCGGCTCGAAGGTTAAGCTGTCCGCCGATGCGTTGGTGGAGCCGGGCGACGTATTGGTCGTCGGCGAGCGATTGTTCTAAGGCGATGGATCAGCCGAGGGCGCTATGAGCATCTTCCAATTCCTGAGGATTCTGTGGGCTCATCGTTGGGTGACGTTGGCGACGACGCTTTGCACACTTGTTGGCGCGATAGTCGCGATCCTGATCGTGCCGCCACGGTACGAGGCCGTGTCTAGGGTAATGCTCAATACGTTGAAGCCGGATCCAGTCACGGGAGAGGTGATCTCCAGTGTTGCATCACGGACCTACGTGGCCACTCAGATCGAACTGATCAAAGATTACGAGGTCGCCGGAAAGGCGGTCGACCGATTGAATTGGGCGTCGAGCCCCGATGTCGTCACGCAATATCAGACGTCAAATACTGGCGGCTTAGATATTCGACGTTGGCTCGCACAGCGCATTATCCAAAATACGAGCGTGAAGGCGGTCCCTGGAACAAATATTCTCGAGCTGTCATATCGAGCGACGACGCCGACCGAGGCAAAGTCGATGGCAGACGCTCTTCGGAATGCGTATATCGAGTCGACGCTGGACACACGGCGCCGCGAAGCGTCCCGCACTGCCGAATGGTACGAAACACAGGCCAACAAGGAGCGAATCCTCCTTGATGCGGCTGATGCCGCCAAGGCGAAGTATGAAAAAGATAATGGCGTCGTCATGCAAGGCGATGTCGACCTCGACACCGCGCGCCTGCGTGCTCTTGCCGGTCAAGCCGCGGTGCCTGCTGCGATGGTTGCTCCACCTGGGCCGATCATCGCTCCGTCCTCATCGCAACTAGCCCAGCTTGACGCCGCGATCGCGCAAGCGAGCAAGACGTTAGGGCCGAACCACCCGCAGATGGTTCAATTGCGCGCGCAGCGGGCTACGTTAGCGCAAGTCGTTGCTCAAGAGGTTGCGTCCGCGAGGTCGGCCGCTGGGATCGCCGCCAGCGCAGCTAGCGCCTCCGCTAGCGCGCTTCAGCGCCAGGTAGATGCGCAAACGGCGAAGGTCATCGCCAAGCGCGAGCAGATTGAACGGCTCAATCAACTCCAAGCCGAAGTCAATCTGCGGCGCGAGCAATACAATCGTTCCATAGCCAAGGCTGCAGGACTCCGACAAGAGGCATCTGTCGCTGACACCGGGCTAACGCCACTCGGCGATGCCGTGACTCCGAGAAGTCCAAGCTTTCCGAAGAAGCCTCTCATCTTGGGTGGCGCGTTGGGTTTGGGGCTTGGGCTGGGCCTGCTGCTCTCGCTGCTGCTCGAGCTTTTCGGCAGGCGCGTTCGAGCCCCCGAAGATCTTGAGAATGCGCTCGACGCGCCTGTCTTTGCGGTGCTCACTAGCTCGGCCTACTCGAAAAGAGCGGAAGGAATGGACCCGATTCGCCAGGCTCTGAGGCGAATTCGCCAGCGGCGTTTGCGGGAAGCATAGGCAAGGTGACTATGGACGGTGCTCTGGACGAGAAGACGCTTCCCGCAAAGAACTACGAGTTCACAACAGACGTTGTGATGATCAACGAGCCCGTCGGGGCCCGTGCGGAGGCAATTCGCACGCTCCGTACTCATGTGGTGGCGAGACACTTTGATACAGGGCGTCGGGGCCTAGCCGTCTGTGCGCCGAGTCTCGACGTCGGCGCGACTTTTACTGCGGTGAACTTGGCTGTGGCGCTGTCCCAGATTGGGCTTAAAGTGCTTTTAGTCGATGCTGACTTAAGGAACGGACAGGTACACAACTTTATTCGTACCGGCGACGTGTCCGAAGGTCTTTTGCAGATGCTCGGCGCGACCACATCGACTGAACAATACATCCATGATGATGTCCTGAATGGCCTATCGGTGCTCTTTAGCGGAGGAGTTGCTGATAATGCTCAAGAGCTACTTGGTGGTGATAGGTTCGCCGGCGAAATCGGTCGATGCCTTCGCGATTATGATTTGACAATTGTTGACACTTCTCCAGCAAATATTTGTGCTGACGCGAGAAGAGTCAGTACGCTTGTGGGCTACAGCCTTTTGGTCGCTCGCAAGCATTCGACCTTTGTTAACGATCTCAAAGTGCTTGCGTCGCAGCTTAGGGAAGATGGAGCGCAGATCGTCGGCTCAGTGTTGAACGAGAGCTGACGTGTCGAATCCAATGGCTGTCGGATGGGGTGGGGCGCGCGGACGTGCGACCGCGAACGCGTGGCCGATGCTAATCGGCCTCGCCGTATTAGGTATCCCAACCATGATCACGCTTGGTGAGCAGGTTTGGTCAACGGAAGCCGGCGCGCACGGCCCAATTGTTATGTTGACAGGCCTTTGGTTATTATGGCGCAAGGCTGATGACTGGCGCGAGGACGCTTTGCGCGGGGCCGGGTGGCTGACCGCACTCATGTTGGCCTGCGCATTGCCGCTATATGTCTTTGGCCGCGCCTACGACTTCATAAGTCTCGAGGTTGCCGGGCTCTACGGCGTGGCGCTGGCTATGCTACATGACTGGTTCGGCTGCAGATCGATGCGGAAAAACTGGTTTCCGATCCTCTACTTGGCGTTTCTCATCCCCCCGCCAGGGTGGGTAATTGATAGCCTGACTGCCCCTCTGAAGCTCTTTGTGTCCTACGTAACGACCGTTGGATTGCAGTCGGTCGGGATCCCAGTATTCCGAGAAGGGGTTACTCTCATGGTCGCGCAGTATCAGCTCCTGGTGGAGGATGCGTGCTCGGGTATGAACTCGATCACCGGACTAATCGCGATAAGTTTATTCTATATTTACCTCCTTCGAAATGCCTCCTGGAGATATTCTCTTTTACTTGTGGCGCTTGTTATTCCGATCGCGGTAGTCGCAAACATCATTCGCGTTGCCGTCTTAGTGCTGCTGACCTATTTCTTTGGTGATGCGATGGCGCAGGGCTTCCTCCATATGGCAGCAGGCCTGCTCCTCTTCGTCACAGCGCTGACACTTGTCTTTTTGGTTGATAACGTACTGTCGCGTATCCTTTTGAAGGGGCGTGCCGCGTGATCTCAAAGCGTAACTTGCTGATTGGCGCGGGCTGCGTTGTAGCGGCCGGAACCGCGTACGCACTCAAGCCCCGAAAACGTTTGGTCTTGTTGGGCGACGGCAAGTTGACTGACGCAGTGCCTTTGCAGTTTGGGAGTTGGTCCGCGGAGAATACGGACGGCTTGGTACAACCAAAAACAGAAGGCGAACTGGCGGCGACCCTCTACAGTGAGATGGTTGGCCGTATCTATCACAACGTAGCCGATGGCTCTGCGATCATGATGTTGATCGCCTATGGGGATACTCAAAGCGATCTGTTGCAACTGCACCGGCCGGAAAGCTGCTATCCGGCGGTAGGCTTCAATCTAGTGTCGTCCCGTGCCTATGGCCTTAGGCTGCCAGGAGGCGGCACCCTTCCGGTTCGCCGCGTCGTCGCGAGAACGTCCGAGCGACAAGAGAACATTGTCTATTGGGCCCGTTTGGGCGAGTACTTGCCTGCGAGTGCCGGAGAACAGCGCCAAGTCCGCCTCCAAACGGCAATGGCGGGGTTTGTTCCTGATGGAGCTCTCGTCCGTTTTTCGACTGTTGGTGAGAACGCCCCCGCAGCCTTCGCAGAGATAGATCGCTTTATCCCCGAACTGTTATCTTCCGTGCCGGTCGATAAGCGTCGCGCCCTCATTGGAACGACGCTTGCTAAGCAAATCCCGGTCTGACGTTCGAGCGATACCGCTGCCGAAAATCGGCTCAGGGTCTAATGGCTAATACCCCGAAAATTAGTGTCGTAGTTCCACACTATCATGATCTTATCGGTCTCGATAAGTGCTTGAAAGCTCTTGATAACCAAAGTCTGCCGCGAGATCGGTTTGAGATTATCGTTGCGGATAATAATTCCCCTGAGGGGGAGGCTGCCGTGGCTGCAGCAGTCGGTGGCCGCGCGCGCTTGGTGGTGATCCGCGAAAAGGGGGCTGGTCCAGCGCGGAATGGGGGCGTGGCTCACGCTCGTGGTGAGATACTAGCTTTCACTGATTCCGATTGTGTCCCGGAGCCGTCATGGCTGGCCGAGGGCATCGATAAATTGAACGATTATGACTTCGTAGGAGGGCGGGTGACGGTCCTCGTGGACGACGCCGAGCGGATGACCGCCGTTGAGGCGTTCGAGCGTGTTTTTGCTTTCGACTTCAAGACCTATATCACGCGCAAAGGCTTCACCGGCGCGGGCAATTTATTTTGCGCCAGGGAAATGTTCGAGCAGGTCGGAGGTTTTCGGCCAGCAGTTTCTGAGGATCTTGAGTGGTCGCTCAGGGCGAGGAGCATGGGTTTTCGGCTCGGATATGCGCCAAGCGCTATTGTAGGCCATCCAGCGAGGAGGACGTGGACGGAATTATGTGCCAAGTGGGCCCGTGTGAACTGCGAGACTTATTTGCTCTATTGCGAGCGCCCGGCGGGCCGCTTGCGCTGGCTCCTGCGGAGTATGGCCTTGCCCGTCTCGGCGTTTGTCCATACGCCAAAGGTGCTGACGAGCGATCAATTGAGAAAGCCACGTCAACGACTTTCTGCGATTAAGGTGCTATTTAAGATCCGACTCTGGAGATTAAGTAACGCCTTGTCTTTGATGGCCGGGAAACGCGTATAATGACATGCATATTAGCGTCGTAATTGTCGGATTCCAAAATCCCTCCGATATTCTTCGCTGCCTAGCCGCGCTATCTCGTTCAACCTACTCCGCATTTGACGTCGTAGTTTGCGAAAATGGTGGTGAGAGAGCATTGGCGCAACTGAGCGCGGTGCTGCCGACTAAATTGGCTGGAGGCCAGTCAGTCCGGGCCATTGGAGCCCATGACAACCCAGGCTACGCTGGAGGGGTTAATGCATGTATCGCCACGGTCGGCAATTCGGATGCCTGGTGGATATTGAATCCAGATACTGAGCCCTCGGTCGACACCATGGCGTTAATGGTCGAGCGCTTGGCGCGGGGCGATTGCGATGCGACTGGTTGCTCGATCCTGCGATCAGCGAGCGAGGTGCAGTCGCACGGTGGGCGCTGGCGGCCGTGGTTGGCGCGGGCAGAATCGATCGGTCGCGGCGAGCCCGAGGGAACTAGGCCGAACGAGTATGAGGTTGAGCGTCGGCAGAACTATATCAGTGGTGCATCATTGATGTTCACGCCGCGCTTTCTTCAAGTGACCGGGCCGATGCGTGAGGATTATTTTCTCTACGGTGAGGAGGTTGAGTGGTGCCTTCGCGGCGTCCAGCGAGGCATGCGGCTGGGGTTCGCCGCAGGTGCCCAGGTGTTGCACCACGCCGGTACGACCACTGGATCCTCTGAGGACATACGGGTGCGCCCACGACTCCCTATCTTCCTGGATGAACGCAACAAGATGCTGATCACTCATGACCGGTTTCGCCGGCGCTTGCCGCTGGCGGCGATCGCGGCGTTCTTGTTGATATGGCTACGTTTCGCGCGTCGCGGGGCCTGGCGGCAAACAGGTCACGCCATCCAAGGGTGGTGGGACGGTTTGGCCAATCGTCGCGGGAAACCCGCTTGGCTTGCCAATCCCTAGCTGCGTTCGCCGATAGCAGTCTTCAGATAGGCGATCAGGGCTGCGGGGTCGGTAGTCGCAAGCACATCAGCCTTTTTCCGCGCCCGAACGAGGACCTTTGTCAACACCTCTTCATTATGAGCCACCTCGATCAGTCCCCGCGCTGCAAAGGCCTCGGTGATCTCCGCCTGGTGGTTGTCGTAGTGTTCGCCCAACTCCATCAGGCGCGGCATGGCGATGACGCGGCAGCCTTCCCTCAGTGCGGTGATGAGGGAGCCTGTTCCGCCGTGGCAGACGACGATGTCCGCATCGCGAAGGATCTCCTGGATGCGATCGAATGGCAGGGTCTCGACGACCTCGACGCCTTGAAGGCTGGGGGCATGCCCGCCGACGCCGGTCTGGATGATGACGTCTTCGGTGATGGCTCCGCTGGCCTTCAGTTCGGCGACAGTGTTCACGAGACGATTGAAGGGAAGGGTGGCACCGACGGTGGCGAACAACAGCGGCTTTTTCGGCGGCCGAGGCGTGTCGAGGATTTTGAGGGGATCAAATACCTTGGCGTTCGGATAGTGGCTTGAGAGCGCCTTCGACTGGATGATGAGCTCGTGCGCCCACGGTGCGGAGACGCGTGAGAAAATGGAGGGGTGGTCGAATCGTGCGAAGGACTCGATGGCGATGACCTTCGCCCCGAGCAGGCGCGCCCAAAGCAGGGCGAAGAAGACGGCTCCGGCGCCGGTCGAGATCAGGACGTCGGGACGCTCCTTCCAGATGATGCGGCCGGACACGAACAGGCTCTTGATCGCTCCGGCGAGCATCTGGAACGGCGCGCCCAATCGGGCTTGGCCCACGGCGACGTGCGGCACGAAGTAGGTGCGATGCTCGCGAGCGAGACTGACGCCCAGCGCGGTGTTTTCGGTGACGAAGAAGTGGTCGTGCTGCGACCAGACCGGTTCGAGATCGAGCAGTTGGCGCACATGGCCCCCACCGGAGGCGGCCAAACAGAGCTTCAGGCGTCTCGCCGGGCGAGGGTCTCGTGTGCTGCCGTCCACGTCGTCACCAGCGATCCTTCAGATCGCCGCCCCGCTCCGCGATCTCCAGCAAATATCGGCCATAGGCCGTCTTCTCGAACAGCTTGCCGCGGATTTGGAGCTGCTCTCGACCGATGAAGCCGTTGAGGTAGGCGATCTCTTCCAGACAGGCGATGTGGACGCCTTGGCGCTTCTGGACCGCGCGCACGAACTCCGAGGCCTCGACCAGGCTCTCGTGAGTGCCAGTGTCCAGCCAGGCGTAGCCGCGGGAGAGCTGTTCGACGAAGAGGTCGCCCGCTTCCATGTACATGCGGTTGAGATCGGTAATCTCGAGTTCGCCGCGGCCGGACGGACGGACCTGTTTGGCGAAGTCGACGACGCGGCCATCGTAGAAATAGAGGCCCGTGACGGCTTGGCGCGACCGCGGTTCGGCCGGCTTTTCCTCGAGGCTGATGGCGCGGCCGGTGTCATCCAACTCCACCACCCCATAGGCCTGAGGCTGGTCAACTTCGTAGGAGAAGATCGTGGCGCCATGCTCGCGTGCGGCGGCGCGTTTCAGGAGCGCGCTCATGCCCGCGCCGAAGAAGATGTTGTCCCCCAGGACCAGAGCTGCCCGCTCGCCGGCCAGGAATTCCTCGCCGATCAGGAAGGCCTGCGCCAAGCCTTCCGGCTTGGGCTGGATGGCGTAGTCGATTTTCAGGCCGAAAGCCGATCCGTCCTCGAACAGGCGGCGATAGTTGTCGATGTACTCCGGCGACGAGATGATCAGGATCTCTCGAATACCGGCCAGCATCAGAACCGACAGCGGATAATAGATCATCGGCTTGTCGTAGATGGGCAGAAGCTGCTTGTTCACCGCCAGGGTCGCCGGGTGTAGGCGCGTGCCGGAGCCGCCCGCAAGGATGATGCCCTTCATCGATCGTTCCTATTGCTTTCCGTCGGCCACGAGGCTTGCGACGATCTCTTCGACCGACGTCGTCCAGGGGCGCGGCGTAATTCCGTAGTCGCGGCGCAGTTTGCCCGTATCGAGACGGGAATTGGCCGGGCGACGGGCGGGGGTGGGGTATTCGGAGGTCGGGATGGCGTGCACGAGCGGAGCCGAACGCCCGCGGCGCGCCGCCATATCGAAGATCGCGCGAGCGAACTCGCACCATGTGGCTTCGCCGTGATTGACGAAATGATAGGTGCCCGTCGGCGCGTCGGCCGCGCTGATCATGCGATCCGCGATCGTCAGGACGGTCTGAGCGATGTCGGTCGCGCTGGTCGGGCAGCCGTGCTGGTCGTCGACGACCTTCAACTCCGGCCGCGTTTCGGCCAGTCGAAGCATGGTCTTGACGAAGTTCGAACCGTGCGGGCTGACGACCCAAGCTGTTCGCAGGATGACATGCCGAGGATTGCCAGTGCGGACGGCCTGCTCGCCACCCTCTTTGGACCCGCCGTAGACGCCAAGCGGCGCCACGGGATCGCTTTCGACATAGGCCCGGTTGCCGGCGCCATCGAAGACGTAGTCTGTCGAAAGCTGGATGAGCGGGATCTGCGCCTGCGTAGTGGCCTGAGCCAGAGCGGCAGGGCCGAGTGC
Organism: Pseudomonadota bacterium; assembly: GCA_023445705.1. Classification (GTDB taxonomy): domain Bacteria; phylum Pseudomonadota; class Alphaproteobacteria; order Caulobacterales; family Caulobacteraceae; genus Phenylobacterium. The sequence continues at coordinate 1,717 of JAEXKM010000246.1, read as the reverse complement.
GTTGGCGTTCCAGGCTGCGACGACATCGCTCTCCGCCTTGTCCACGGCCGTATAGGCGGCGCAGTTGATCACGGCCGCCCAGGCGTGGGACCTCACCAGGTCGGTGATGGCGTCGGGGTTGGAGAGGTCCAGTTCTGCGCGTCCGGGCGCCACGATCTCCACGCCCGCAGGCGCTTGACGAATGATTTCGGTCCCGACCTGGCCGCTTCCGCCGGTCAGGAGAATTTGTCGCGTGGTGGGGGAGCTCATGCGCTGACCGTCTTCAGACCCAGCCGCTGGCTGGCGCCCTTGGCGACGATCGGCGCCCACCAAGTGTCGTTGTCCAGATACCAGCGTACGGTCTTCTCGATGCCCGTCTCGAAGCTCTCCTGCGCCTTCCACCCAAGTTCGCGCGCGAGCTTGGAGGGGTCGATGGCGTAGCGATGGTCGTGCCCGGGGCGGTCGGCGACATAGGTGATCTGTTCCCGGTACGAGGCGCCGTCGGCGCGCGGACGTAGCCGATCGAGGACGTCGCAGATCGCATGGACGACCTGGAGGTTCGTGCGTTCCGCCCGGCCGCCGATGATGTAGCTTTCGCCGGGCGTTCCGGCCTCGAACACGCGCGTCAGGGCGCGGGCGTGATCATCGACATAGAGCCAATCGCGCACGTTCGCGCCGGCCCCGTAGACCGGCAAGGCCTCGCCCGCCAGGCTTTTGACGATCATCAGCGGAATGAGCTTCTCGGGGAAATGATAGGGGCCGTAATTGTTCGAGCAGTTGGTCACCAGAACCGGAAGCCCATAGGTGTGGTGCCAGGCCCGGACGAGGTGGTCGGAGGATGCCTTCGAGGCCGAGTAGGGCGAGCGGGGATCGTAGGCGGTGGTTTCGGTGAAGAAGCCGGTGTCCCCGAGCGAGCCGAACACCTCGTCCGTAGAAATGTGGTGGAAGCGGAACGTCTCCTTGGAGCGTGCGTCGAGGCCGCGCCAGTATTCGAGCACTTCGGACAGCATGACGAATGTGCCGACCACGTTGGTCTGGATGAACTCGGCCGGGCCATCGATCGAGCGGTCCACATGGGATTCAGCGGCCAGATGGGTGACGATGTCAGGCCGGAAGTCGCGCAGGGCGGCGCGCACGGCGCTCGCGTCTGCGACATCGGTTTGCCGAAAGGCGTAGCGGTTGTCGCCGGCGACGCCATCGAGGGAGCGCAGGTCGCCGGCGTAGGTGAGCTTGTCCAGATTGAGGACTTCGTGCTCGGTCTCGGCGATCAGGTGACGAACCAGGGCCGAGCCAATGAAGCCGGCGCCGCCGGTGACGAGAATGCGCAAACTGTTACCCCCAAGGTGGATAGATCGTACCGACGACGCCGGGAGGTCGCCGGCGCTTAAGCTTGCTTACTACTATAGCCTGCCGGACATGGCGAAGCCGCGCGTCGAGCCTCAGGTGCGATTGGCCGCGCGGCTGGCGACGGTCGCGGCCGAGAGAGGGGCCGACGAGCCGGAAGCATCTTCCGCAGCGTCGGTCTTTCGCCCTTCGACGAAGCGTTGTTGCGCGGCGAGGATCCAGAGGTAGGGCACCACGGCTTCCTCGGTAAAGGCGTAGCTCCGGCCGTACTCATCGTCGCGCCGCTCCACCAGGATACGGTTCGCAGCCAACTCTTCGATCGTCGCCTTCAGACCGGGCGTGTTGGAGAGGACCTCCAAGTCGCGCTCGTCGAACCGTCCGTTGTTGAACTGGG
>JAEXKM010000165.1 GCA_023445705.1 Pseudomonadota bacterium | reverse complement strand
CGACCGCGCGTCCCGAGGTCCGCGCGGTCGCACTGGCGCGCTCGCCGGGCTCACGCCCGGCTCGCGCTGGGTGGTAAAATCACCGGTGCTGCTCTATGAAGCGCTCAGGCCGCTACGCGGCGGCCTGGGGTGTGGAAACCCCGGATTAACCGGTTGAGCGTCGGCCGTGACGGCGCCGCGAATCCTTGACCAGCATGGTCGGGGAGCCTGTGACGTATACAACAGGCTCTCGGGCTAAAGGTCACAGGAACCGAGTTAATCCGGTTTTCCAACTCCCCGACTACGGGTCCAGGAGCTGTTTGCGGGGGCGCACCGCAGACCGCAGCTCCCATTTGCGGTCATCGATCTGTGCGTGCGGCGCATTGCAATATGCACAATACGCACGGCGAAAGTGCTCCGTGCTTGGTCTAATGATTAACGCGGGGCTGGATATTCGGGGGAAGAACACAGCATGAGTTTCGAAGATCGCGCGCCTGATTCGCAGCAGCTCACGACGTACGATGAATGCCACTTGGCTGACTATCTCCGCCTCCTCGACGCTGAGACGGATGGGGCGGATTGGCGCGAAGTTACGGAAGCGATCTTCGGTATAAACCCGCTTGCAGAACCCAATCGAGCGAAGGTGATGCATGATACGCATCTTGCTCGCGCTCGGTGGATGACCGAGGTAGGTTACGCTCATCTTCTAGGATGTGAGCGGCCTCGGAGAGCTTAAGAATTTCCTTCCATATTGAATTAAATCAGCAATTCTATGCCGGCTTTCCCGGCATAGTTGTGAGCGCTCTTTGCTCTAGTTTATGCTGGCGTCCTGACGATTTTGTCCCCCACAACCGCGCCGTTTGCGCGGCGGGAGGATGCCATGCCGACGCCGCCGGAGCGTCGCCAGCGACGCGCCGGCCGAATGCCCGACGCGCTCGGGCGCGCCGATTTAGCCGCAGAGTTCTTGCGGCGAAACCACACCTATCGCGCCGAACATGCGCAGATGCAGCAACGCATCGCGAGCGGCGCCGTCGCAAAGGACGCCGCCGAGGCGACGTTCGCGCGGCGCTGGGGGTTATCCTTTCGCGACCGCGCCGGATGATCTCTCCGAGCCGGTCCCTTGGCGACCGGAACTTACCGCAGTCACGGTCATCCTCGACGCCGCGCCAGCAGGATTCAACAGCGCGTCCCCGGTCGATCCTCGTGCGCTCGGCGAACTGCTCGCCGATCTGGCTGGGATCGACGGTCGCCATGTCATCGTCGCCGATGGGGCCGGCGAGCATCGTCTGTGGCTGCGCGATTCCAGACCTGGCCAGCCGCTTGCGGCCATCGTTCCGCTCGACAAGGATTTCCTCACACGCATCGCGAGCCTGCTACGGTTCCACCGTCGCCTGCTGGGCCGAGCGCCGGGGCCGTTGCCGCGTGGATGGCCGCTTACCGCGTACCGGCTGGCGCGCCTCGACCTTATTCTCCGCGCGCTCGATCTACGCGAGCGGGGCGCCACCTATCGCGAGATCGCCGCCAGGCTTGGGCGCGACGACGCGACCAAACTGTCTGCGAGCGACTGGAAAATGTCGGCTTCACGCTCATTTGCCGTGCGGCTAGTCCGCGACGGTATCGCGCTAGCGAACGGCGATTATCGAAAACTACTTAGCATCCGGTAATATCGGTGCCGGCGGAAGATGGAGGATGAAGATGGCGTACCAAGGTAGCTGTCATTGTGGCGTTGTCGCTTTTGAAGTTTCGCAAGACCCGCCTACGGAAGCGATAAGCTGCAATTGCTCGCACTGCCGGCGCAAAGGTTTCCTCTTCTCGTTCGTTGGCGCAGATGCCCTCACCATCACGACAGGGAGCGATGCCCTTACGGATTACTATTTCAACAAGCATTCCATCGCTCACCGCTTTTGCAGCAAATGTGGTTGCCAGCCGTTCGGCTCGGGCACAGGCCCTGGGGGCGCGGCGATGGCGGCCATAAATTTGCGCTGTGTCCCCTCCATCGATCTCGATGGCCTGACGATCAAGAAGGTGGACGGCGCCAGCTTCTGACTTCGTTCGGGATGCAATCCGCACACACTTGCTGGACGTAGTATCCACGCACGGCTCGCCCGGCTGACCTCCGCTCCTGTTGCGCATAGTACCGGCGCCACCAGTGCGGCTGCTGGGTGGTCACATCTGTGCAGCCGCACTTCTTCATACCCCACCCTGCCGCCTCCATTCTGACAATTACGCCTCCTGCCGCCACCGCCCGCAGGAGCCGTCACTTGTCCGATACGCCTACCAACCTACCGCCCCGCTTCCTGCGCACGCCGGAAGCCGCGCGTTTCCTCGGCCTCTCCGGCCGCACCCTAGAGAAGCACCGCTATTTCGGAACCGGCCCTGCCTACCGCCGGATCGGCGGGCGGGTGGTCTATTCGGTCGATGACCTGCGCGCCTGGGCTGACATCGGCATCAAGCATTCGACCTCCGATCCCGGCCAAGACGACCTCATGCCGCGTGCGGACTCGGCCATCGCCCGGAGCCGGCGATGAGCGTCCCGCCGTCACCCATGCGCCATCGCCAGCCGTCCGACGACGGCATGACGCGCGTCGAGCTGACTTGGATCGAGAAGCGGATCGAGCACTGGATCAGGTTCGGCCGCGTGGCCGTCGACGAGATCGTGGACCGCCGCCGCCGCATCGTCCGCTTCCGCCCCGGCGCCATCTTCGCGTTCGTCCGCTGGGCGGCGAACGACTATGGCACGGTCAGCTCGCGCATCGACATCGTGCG
>JAEXKM010000117.1 GCA_023445705.1 Pseudomonadota bacterium | reverse complement strand
CCTCTCTTCGGCCTCGTGGTTCAATCTCTGGTCCATCGGCATCCATAAGGGCAAGCCGTTCGCGCCGGACGCCGAGCTCAAGGCCCTGCTGACCGAGGCGGCCGCCCTCGGCGCGGCGACGGCCCGCGCCAACAGCTATGACTGCCCTTCCGAGGAGCGGATCGTCTATCCCGATCGCAAATGGGAGCGGCTGTTCGTCGGCGGCAGCGCGAGCTGGGACACCCTGGGCTTCGTCAACACCGACTGGCGCGCCGGCTTCGCCTACGCCGCCATCGGCATGTCGCCGGCCATGGTCAAGAAGATCGTCGGCGGGGGATCGCAGTACCTGTTCACGCCGCGCGATGCGGCGGGCGACTATCTCGACGGCGGCAAGGCCTATCGGCTGCACTACCCTAAGGACATCCCGGTCAAGGCCTTCTGGTCGATCGTCGTCTATGACGCCGAGAGCCGCTCGATGCTGCGCAATGGCGACGAGTTCCCGACGGTCAGTGTCTATACCGGCCCCGAGTTCAACCCGGACGGCTCGATCGACTTCTACTTCGGGCCGGAGGCGCCGGCTGGCAAAGAGAAGAACTGGGTCCGCACGGTCCCCGGCAAGGGCTGGTTCCCGCTGGCGCGATTCTACGGGCCCCTCGACGCGTTCTTCGATCAGACTTGGCAACCCGGCGACATCGAGAAGATCGGCTGACCCCAATCCCTGCAGTCGGAGCGTTCCCATGCCCCTCGACGCCGAGCCCTTCAAGCCCACGCCGGTCCCGCCGGAGATCACCACGCCCGCACACGTGGACACCCGCATCGGCGCACTCGATTTCTTCGACGGCGTGCCGACGCCCGATACGGCCCGGGCGGTGTTCGATCACTTGGATTTCCTGCGGGGTGTGGAGGCCTTCCTCAACGGCGTGCCCGGCGCGTCGCTCGTCGCGCTTCGGCGGGGTCTTCGCAAGCTGGGCTGCACCGACTCGACCATGGGGATCTACGAAACCCTGATGGACTCGCGCTCCATCTTCCTGACCGCCAACACGGAGACCATCTACTGCTGGAACTGGATGGACCTGAAGGCCGGCCCGATCGTGGTTGAGACCCCGCCTAACGTGCTGGGCGTCGTCGACGACTTCTGGTTCCGCTATGTGACCGACATCGGCAACGCCGGGCCCGACCGGGGCAAAGGGGGCAAGTACCTATTCCTGCCGCCGGACTACGAGGGCGCGATTCCCGAAGGCTATTTCGCCTTCAAGTGCCCGACCTACGGCAATCTGCTGTTCCTGCGCGGCTATATGGTCGCCGGCGACACCGCGCCGGGCGTCGCCAGCGTCAAGGCGGGGGTGAAGATCTATCCCCTGGCCCAGGCCGCCCAGCCGCCGGCCACGACCTTCGTCAACCTCTCCGGCGTTGCGATCAACACCGTCCACGCCAACGACATCAACTTCTATGCCGAGCTGGACGAGATCATCCAGGAAGAACCCGCCGAGGCCTACGGCCCCGACATGATGGGTCTCTTCGCCGCCATCGGCCTGCGCAAGGGAAAGCCCTTTGCCCCCGACGCCCGCATGCAGAAGATACTCAACGACGCCGTGGCCGTTGGAAACGCCACGGCCCGCGCCATCGACTTCCGCAACCGCGATCCTGACTCGCTGATCTATCCGGATGGCCAGTGGCGCACGCCGTTCATCGGCGGCAGCTACGAGTGGTTGACCGACGGCTGGCGCAATTTCGACGCCCGGACCATGTTCTTCTACGCCGCCACCATCGACACCCCGGCCATGGCCGTGAAGATGATCGGGGTCGGCTCGCAGTACGCGTCGGCCAATTGCGATCACCAAGGCGAGACCTTCGACGGCGGCAGGACCTACCGCCTGCACGTGCCCGCCAATCCGCCGGCCAAGGATTTCTGGTCCGTGGTGCTCTACGACCCGCAGAGCCGCTCGATGCTGCAGACCAGCACACCCTTCCCCAGCCTCAGCAGCGAAAAGGACCTAGTCCAAAACGCCGACGGCTCGTGGGACATCTACTTCGCCCCCCAACGGCCGGAAGGCGCGGCCAACTGGATCGAGACCATCCCGCAGAAAGGCTGGTTCACGATCTTTCGGCTCTATGGTCCGCTGGAGCCATGGTTCGAGAGGACCTGGCGACTGCCCGACATCGTCGCAGTCGGATAGGCGCGCAAAGCGTTTTCAGATCGAAATGTGGGGGAACGACTGGGCTGTCGAAGGAATGGTGGACGCGACAGGGATTGAACCTGTGACCCCTACGATGTCAACGTAGTGCTCTCCCGCTGAGCTACGCGTCCGAACCAGTCGGTTCCCTTTCGGGAACGGGAGGCGGCGGTATAGCGGCGGGCGTTTGGTTGTGCAAGCGTCCCGCGACGCAATTTCTCAGCGTCAGGCCGCGGCCATCATTCGTTCCACCTCGGAGACGATCTCGCGCAGGTGAATCGGCTTCGAAAGGACCTTGGCGCCGGGCGGGGCGCTTTCGCCGGCGGCCAGGGCCACGGCGGCGAAGCCAGTGATGAACATGATGCGCAGGCCCGGGTGCCTGTCAGCGGCCAGGCGCGCCACCTCGATACCGTCCATGCCAGGCATGACGATGTCGGTCAGCAGCAGGTCCCAGTTCTGATCGAGCGCGGCGGCGGCTTCGTCGCCGTCGGCGCAGGAGGTGACGTCATACCCGGCGCGTTCCAGGGCCCGGGTCAGGAACCCCCGTAGCGAGTCGTCGTCTTCGGCCAGGAGAATGCGGGGCATGGGCGCTCCGGAAGGCATAAGAAATTTAGCGCGCAGAATAGGCCCAGAGACGTAAATCGCCGATGAACCCGACGCCGGAACCGTGATCCGTTTGACCGCAGGGAAGACGCATCGTCTTATGGCCGGATGAACGCCTGGGAGCCCATAGCCGCCGCCGATCGCGCCGCTCAGGACTCGCCCTTCGAGGTGCGCCGGGCGAACGCCGACGGCGCGCCGCCGACGCCGCTGGTCTTTGCTTCCCCGCATTCGGGCCGCTACTATCCCGAAGACATGATGTCCGCCGCGGCGCTCGACGCGCTTTCGATCCGCCGCTCGGAAGACGCCTTCGTCGACGAGCTGATCGCCACCGGCCCGGCGCATGGCGCGGCGATGATCTGCGCCAAGCTGGCGCGGGCCTATATCGACGTGAACCGGGAGGCCTTCGAGCTCGACCAGGCGATGTTCGCCGACGAGTTGCCCGATTTCGCCCGCTCGCGCACCGCCCGCGTCGCCGCCGGCCTGGGCGCGATCGCCCGGGTGGTCTCCGAAGGCCAGGAGATCTACGCTCGCAAACTGACCTTCGAGGAGGCGCGCAAGCGGATCGAGGGCGTGCACGCGCCCTATCATGCGGCGCTGTCGCGCCTGCTGGGCGAGGCCCATGCGGCGCACGGTTATGCGATTTTGATCGACTGGCATTCGATGCCCGCCGCCGCCGCAAAGGCCTGCGGCCGGGGCGGCCCCTGCGACATGGTGCTGGGCGACCGCTTCGGCGCCTCCTGCTCAGGCGTCGTGACCCAGAAGGTGGAGCGGGAGCTGCAGGCGCTGGGCTATCGCGTCGCCCGTAATGCGCCTTACGCCGGCGGATACACCACCGAGCACTACGGCCGACCGAATCGCCGCACCCACGCCCTGCAGATCGAAATCAACCGCGGCCTCTATCTGAACGAAGGCACGCTGGAGCCGACCCGCAACTTCGCGCAGCTTCAGAAGGACCTGACCGAGGTCATCGCCGCTCTGGGCGCGGCGGATTGGAGCGGCCTGCGCTAGCTGTGCCCTAGGCCGGACGCCTGGCGCGCATGGCCTGGTTGATCGTGCCGTCGTCCAGCCAGTCGAGCTCGCCGCCGACCGGCACCCCGCGGGCCAGCATCGTCACGGTGACGCCCGCGCCTTCCAGGCGTTCGGCCAGGTAGTGGGCCGTGGTCTGGCCATCGACCGTCGCGGGCAGGGCCAGGATGACTTCCTTCACGGACGGATCGGTCGCCCGCGCCACCAGCGGGCCGATCCGCAGCGCCTCCGGCCCAATGCCGTCCAGCGCCGAGAGCAACCCGCCCAGGACATGGTAGCGCCCCTTGAAGGCCGCGGCCCGCTCCATGGCCCAGAGCGCGCCGACCTCCTCGACCACACAGATAAGGGCGGCGTCACGCTGAGGATCGGCGCAGATCGCGCACGGGTCCTGGGTGTCGAGCGAGCCGCAAATCCCGCAGGTCTTCACGCGCTCGGCGGCGACGCTCAGCGCCTCGGACAAGGGCAGCAGCAACTGATCGCGCCGCTTGAGCAGGGCCAGGGCGGCGCGCCTCGCCGACCGCGGCCCAAGCCCCGGAAGCTTCGAGAGCAGCGAGATCAGCCGCTCGATTTCAGGTCCGGCGGAGGCGGCCAAGTCAGAATTTCGGCATGCCGGGCAGGCCCATGCCCGCCAGCGGCCCGGCGGCCTCGCGCATCAGGTCGGCCTGCTGGGCGTCCAGCTTGCGCTTGGCGTCGGCATGGGCGGCGACGATCAGGTCGGAGATGACCTCGCCTTCACCGGGGGCCAGCAGGCTTTCGTCCATTTCGACGCTGGCGAGTTCGCCCGTGCCCTTCAGCGTCACCTTCACCATGCCGCCGCCGGAGGTGCCCTCCACGACCAGCTCGGCGATGCGCGCCTGCGCATCGGCCAGCTTCTGCTGCATGGCCTGGGCCTGCTTCATGATGGAGCCAAGGTCTTTCATCGCGATCTCACTCGTCTTCGTCGTCTTCCGGCGCATCGCCGGCCGGCATGGCTTCCGGCGGCGGCAGGTTGCGCACGCTGATGATTTCCGTCCCCGGGAAGGCTTCCATGATCGAACGCACGAAGGGATCGGCCTCGACCTCGGCCCGGACCTCAAGCGCCTCGCGCTTCTGGCGTTCCCAGGCGCTCTCGGC
>JAEXKM010000094.1 GCA_023445705.1 Pseudomonadota bacterium | reverse complement strand
GCGAAGGCTCCGTTGTAGTCGTCGGGATACTTGACCTGGACGCCGAGAGCCTCCCAGCCGCCGGTTGAGCCGCCATAGAGGAAGCGGGCCCAGCCCTGGCCGATGCCGCGGAACTTCTTCTCCAGGGCCGGGATGAACTCATGGGTGATGGCGTCGCCATAGGGACCCAGGTTGGCCGAATTCACCGCATAGGAGTCGTCGTAATAGGGATTGGAGTGATCGATCTCGACGATCAGCATCCGCGGGTACTTCTCCGACACCCACTGCCGATAGAAGTCATAGGCTTCCTGCTGCTCGGTCCTGTTGTAGCAGGGCAGGTCGAAGCGCTCGCTGTACTCGCACTTCAGGTCCGGATCGGGCGGGGTGGTGCGAAAGCCCCCGAAGGTCTCGGGGAAGTGCCCATGGAAGACCACCAGCGGATAGCGGGCCTCAGGGTGCTTGTCGAAGTCCTTGGGCACCAGCACGTGGCCGCGGATGAAGACATCCCGCCCCCAGAAGGCCGAAAGCTGCTCGCTGCGGAACTTGAAGTGGCGGACATACTCGGTGTCCTTGGGCTCCTCCACCGGCGGGTTGACCCGGTCCAGGGTGATGGCGATCTCGCCGGGCTTCTTGGGATCGAAGTCCACCTGCTTCGGCGTGGAGACCAGGTTGCCCGGCTCCTTGCGCCAGTTCTGGCCAGCCCCCCGCGCGGCCGGCAGCTTCACCACCTTGCCGTTGCCCAGCTTGAACGTGTCGTACTTGTGCAGCACAGCCTGGACGTAATAGCGACCCGCCGGAACAGCGCTCAGGTCCTCGGCAGGGAAACCCAGCACGCCCTGCCCCACGGAGACCGAAGCCCCACGCTTGAGGCCCTCGACGTTCACCCCGAACATCTGCGCACCGAAATAATCCGGCCGGGTCTGGTCCTTGGGCTCGGTCTTGCCGTCCGGCGTCAGGATGACCATGACGCGCCCGTCATAGGCGCCGTCCGGCGCCGACTTCGGCAGTTCCACACGGAATTGCTCGGCGGTCGCCGGGCCAGCCAGGGCGGTCAGGCCCGCCAGGGCCGCGCCGAGGACAAACTTGCTTGGCTTTTTCACTTGAACTCTCTCCCCCTTCCCTGCGCCGGCCGCTACTTGCGGCTCGGGATCAAGGTGATTTCCGTCTGCCGACCGTCGAGGAAGCGGACCTTCTTGCCGTCGAAGAAGGCGTTCTCCTCGGTCCGGAACTGGACCTCCTGGCCGCCCCACTCCGGGACCGGCGCATAGGCCGCCAACTCGATGGACCAGGCCGTATCGGGGCGGAGCTTATAGACCCCGCGCTCATCGCCGTTCTGATTGTCCCAGAACCCGATCGCCGAGCCGGCGGCATGGCCATGGAAGCCCAGCGGGTGGGAATAGATCGAAGGCTTAAGGCCCTGGGCGATGGACTTGGCGCGGGCCTTGGCCAGCACCTCGTTGCCCGAAAGACCGACGGCGTATGAAGACAGCAGCGCGTCCTGAACCTTATTGGCGGCCGCCAGGCCCGCGCGCAGACCGGCGGGCGCCTGCGTCTCGCCGTCCTTGAGGACATAAGCCAGATGCTGGGTGTCGGTGTTGAGACGCAGATAGGTGATACCGAAGTCCGTCCAGAGCATGTCGCCCTTTTGGATGACGGTGTCGCCCTCCAGCATCTCCTTCTCGCCTTGACGGATGACCGCGATCGAAGGCTGGAACCAGGCCACGAGGCCGAGCCCGGCGAGCCGCTCGCGATAGTACCAGACGACGTCGTCGGTGGTGGTGACGCCCGGGGTGATCACCTTCTCGGAGAAGGCCTCGGCGATGATCGAGTGGGCGAGCCGCAGGATCCCCGGATAGATCTTCATCTCCGCAGGCGTGCGGGTCTCAAGCCATCCAACCGAGAGCGCTTCGCCCGAGACGATCCGCTCGCGATAGACCTGCGGCAGGGCGTTGGTCATCTCGCCGTACTGGCTGAGCGTCATGCCATCGCCGAAGGCGGTTAGCGCGGAGGTGTTGATGGCGATCTTCTTCGGATCACGCTTGGCGATGATATCGGCCAGGGCTTTCCACTGGTCCGGCTGCTCTTCGGGCTTCCAGGCCGGCTCGAAGAGGCCCCCGAGCCCATAGCGGCTGACGGTCAGGCGCTCGACGGGCTTGCCCTCGCCCGGATCGAAGAAGACGAGGATCGTGCGCCGGCGCGCATGCATGCTTTCGGCGTTGAGCATGGTCGCGATGACCGGCTCTTCGAAGTACTCCCGCGCGGCGATGACCCACATGTCGATCTTCTGCTCGCGCATGAGGCGCGGCACGACGGTGTCCAGGCGCTCGGCCAGCAGGGCGTTCTGGACCTTGGCCCGGTCGCGCATGGTGAGCACGGGCGGCATGGCCGGATTGGCCTGCTCGACATCGCTCATGGGAACCACCAGCGGTTCGGCGGCCATCGCCGAGCCTGAGCCTAGCGCCAACGCGGCGGCCGTCCAGGCAGCCTTTAAAGTCCTGCCCGCTCCAAGCCTGGACGAAACCATGCAATCCCCCGAACGCACGCGGGCCGAAAATACGACCCCTGAAAAATTGCGTGAGAATGGTCGTATATTTTCCAGGGTGTCAAGCGACTGTCATAGTCCTCCCAGGGCCGCTTGCGCGGCGCCCGAACTCGCGGCAAAACTAGGACATCAGGATCTCGGAGCGGCCGGGCCGCGGTCATCAGACGTGGGTCCTGGGCAAGCGCAGGCTTGGCTTTCTTCGTTTCGAGGGTGCGCGGGCCAAGCCGGCGGTGACGACCTTGGCCTCTCCGCCCTGGCTCTCAATGACCGACTTGCCGCCAAAACGGCGATCAACACGCCAAGTCCATTCCAAAGGTGAAGCAGGTGCCCAAGCCCATAGACTTCAATCCGAGCAGTGACGTCTTCCGACTTTCAAGCTCGCCGTTCTACCTGATTGCGCATGCCGATTTCATGTACCACGACGCCATGGAGAAAATCCTGGCGAAACATGGAATTACCAAGTCGACTTACCGCATCCTGACGGTCCTTCGCGAAGCCCAGCCCTGCAGCGTCACCTATCTGGCCGACACCGCCCTCATCAAACGCACGACGGTGAGCCGGATCATCGAGCGCATGGTTCAGATGAACCTGGTCACCACCGCCCAGGGGGGCGACGATGGCCGCGTGACCGAGGTGCGGATGACCGCCGAGGGCAAGGATCTCCTTGATCGACTCACCCCGATGATCGGCAGGCTGATCGAACGGGCGACCGAAGGGCTCACCCATGCCGAACTCACCAGACTGGTCGGCACCTTGCAGATCATGAGCGCCAACCTCAGCCGCTCCCCCCTCGAATAGGCCGTCGCCCTGCCCCGACCTCCGCATGTTTGACAGGAGGAAATATGACCGATATCGCGTGATATTGGACGCATTTGGCGTCTGGCTTGAGGGGGCTCAGCCTTGGCGTCGACGACCCGCCCGGCGCGGCGGATTCTGATTTGCGAGCCGCGCTCACGCCTAGCAGCGGCCTTTGTTCTGCAGGAGGCCGCCGCGCCTCAGGCCTGCGAACTGATTTGGCGGTTGGCCGGGCACGGCCGCAGCTGGGGCGCCATCCACGCCATGTGGACCGGACCGGAGATCTCCTGTGCGATCCCGCTTGAGGACCTGCCAGGCGACATCGTCCCCTCTCCCTGGCCTCACGAGAACGAGACGAGTCATCCAGCCGCGGGCGATCTGGTGCTGACCAAGATCTCGCCCGGACCGGCCTCGCCCACCACACCCTTCCCGAACGGCGGACTGGACCTTGGCGTCTTCTATGGAGAAGGGGGCCGGCTGCTCTTCCCGGGCGGATGGTTGAAGGGCGCAGTCGTCGCCCGGGTCGATCCAGCCGACGCCCAGGCCCTGGCGCAAGGCGCAAGGTTGATCCGCCAAGACGGCGCCTGCCAGATTTCCATCGAGCAAATCCAATGAACGCCCCCTCGCTCTGGCGCGCCATGGGCGCTGCAGCCCCCGACCGCCCGGTCATGCAGGGCGTACACGAGACCGAGATCGCCATCGTCGGAGCCGGCATCGCGGGCCTCAGCCTGGCCTGCGACCTTGCCGACGCCGGCCGTTCGGTCTGCGTCATCGAAGCCGAGGAACCTGGATCAGGCGCGCTTGGAGCCAGCGCCGGGATCGTCGCCCCGCAATTGGTCCGCACCACCCCGAACAAGGTGCTGGCGCGCCTTGGCCGCGAGGTCGGGCCCGGCTGGCTGACCCTGGTCGGGGAAAGCGGGCAGCACCTCTTCAACAAGATCGCCCAGCTGAAGATCGACTGCGATGCTCGCCCCTACGGCTTCATATCGCCGGCCCGCGGCGCTGACGCTCTGGAGCGTCTGAAGGGCGTGGTGGAGGAATGGGCGCCGTTCCGGCAGGACCTGACGGCGATCGATGCCGATGAGGTGATCGCGCAGAGCGGCTGCCGCGGCTATTCGGCCGCAATTATCGATGCGAGCGGCGGTGGGGTTAATCCCCTGCGGCTGGCGGCGGGCCTGGCCACGCGGTCAGTCGAGTTCGGCGCTGGCCTCTTCTATCACAGTCGCGCCGAGCGCCTGGAGAAGTTCGGCGATGGCTGGCGGCTGGTCACCGCCAACGGCGAGCTGCGAGCCCGGACTGTGGTGCTTTGCGCCAACGGCGGCAACCAGATGCTGCACCCGGCCCTGGACAGCACCGTCCTGCCGCTGCGGGTGCACGAACTGGCCACCGCTCCAGTCTCGGACGCTTTGCGCGCGGCCACCCTCCCCGGCGGCCAAGCCCTGACTGATCTCGAACTCGATATCTTCTCGATCCGCTACGCCGAGGGCGAGCGCATCATCACCTACTATCCGGTGACCGGCGGCGCGAGCCTGGAGACCGTGGAGAAGGCGGTGAACCGGCGACTCTCCCACATGCTGGTCGCCTATGAGCCGGTTCGGATCGAGCACCTCTGGGAGGGGGTCGCCTGGATGAACAGCAGCCTCCTGCCTAGAGTGGTGACGCTAGGTCCTGGGCTGCTGGCGGTCCAAGCCTGCAACGGCCGCGGCATCGCCACCAACGCGATCGTTGGCCGAGAGCTCTCGCGAATGTTGCTGAGCGAGGGCGCCTACCGGCCGACCATCGCCTATGAGAGCCCAAATCCGATCGCCCGTGTGCCCTTTATGCGCCACGTGCCGGACATGCTGATGCGAACGGCCTTAGCCGTGAGACAACTGCGGGCCAGCTTGCTAGGGCGAGCCTCCTGATGCGTGGCGCAGGGGGATGGCATGGCGCTGACCGCCGATCTGGCCAATCTGAGCGAGGCCTGGCTTCTGCCGGGGGCGTTGGCGACCATCATGTTCGCCATCGGCCTGGAGCTGCGCCCGGAGGCCTTCCTCTCGGAAGCCGCGCGCAAACGCCCGCTGCTCGCCGCCCTGATCGGCATGACCCTGCTCGTCCCGGCGGTGGGAACGCTGATGGGCGTCTATCTCAGCCCGACGCCCGCCGTCATGGTGGGGATCATCCTCCTGGCGACCTGTCCGGTGGGGATACTAGCGCCCATGGTCACCGATCTTTGCCGTGGATCTGCGCCGGTGGCGATCACCCTGACCGTGCTGGTGAGCGGCCTCTACGTGCTGGCCGCGCCCTTCATCGCCCATCAAGCCGTCCAGGCCGCCTTCGGGGTCGCCAAGGTGATCGATGCGCCCACCGGGCAGCTCTTCATCAAGGTCATGATGGTGACGGTGGCGCCGGTGACGCTGGGCCTGATGACCCAGAAGCTCGCGCCGCAGGCCGCAGCCAACGCGCGGGCGATCAAGAGCGTGATGTCCGCGGTCCTGCTGACCGTCTTCGCCGCCATCGTCCTTCGCCAATGGCGGGGGCTTGCCGAGACCCTGGGGGCAATTACCGCCCTCGTGCTGCTGCTGAACCTCGTCAGCCTTGTGATCGCGCTACTGATGGCGCGGCTATTTCGTTTGCGCGGTCCGGACGCCAGCGCGGTGATCATCTGCCACGTCATGCGCCAGGAGGGGACCGCGATCTTCATCGCCGTCTCGGTGCTGGGCCTGCCGGAGATCGCCCTGCCGCTGATCATCAACACCCTCGTGGGGATGATCGTCTGCGCGCTGCTCTTCCCGGCCCTGCGCAGTCAGCGCCGACGGATCAGCCGACCAGTCTGAGAGAGATAAGATGCGCCGTTCGCTGACCGCCCTCGCCTTCGCCTTCGCCGTGGCGGCCGGGGGCGCGCCGGCCAGCGCATGGGCCGAGAGTTTCCGCATCGAGGCGCCAAAGGACGCGCCGCAGGCGAGCTACGACGGCCGGCTGCTGCTCGTGCTCACCAAGAATGGCGAGAAGGAGCCACGCTTCCAGGTCGATCGGGACTTCCGCTCTGCGCAAATTGTCGGGGTCGATGTCGAGGGGCTCGGACGCGGGCAAAGCGCGCTCATCGCCACCGATGTCACCGGCTATCCGGCGAAGGACCTGAGCTCAGTACCGGCGGGTCGGTATTATGTGCAGGCGGTCTTGCACAAGTACGACACGTTCAAGCTGGGCAACGGCAAGATTGTGAAGCTGCCGGCCGCGCGCGGGGCCGGGCAGAACTGGCGCAAGGAGCCGGGCAACCTGGTCTCCACGCCG
>JAEXKM010000088.1 GCA_023445705.1 Pseudomonadota bacterium | reverse complement strand
CGATCCTCGCGGTTAACTTGCCCGCGAGTTAATTTATGATCGGTTAATGGTGAAGTGCCTCCGAGCGAATCGTTAACGCGCTTCGGGAATCAGTCACAAGCGGCCGCGCTCGCCGGACTCAGCTTGGCTGTTGAATCTTTCGTGATTGGACTTGGCGAGCAAATACAGGCTGCGCCGTAACCGCTCGCGCGCGCCCTTGTTCCGCTTGTTTTGGGGAACATGACCGACGCCGGTCCGTTTGGACCTGAAACCCGCAAAGCCCGAAGGATTCCCATGGCCGTGAAACTGAAGCCGCTCGCCGACCAGGTCATCGTCATCACCGGAGCGTCCTCCGGCATCGGCCTCGCCACAGCGCGGCGGGCGGCCAAGGCCGGGGCGGCGGTGGTGCTGGTCTCGCGCAACGCCGATGCGCTGCGCGCGATCTGCGACGACATCAACGCCGAAGGCGGCCGGGCCCACGCGGTCGTGGCCGATGTCGGCGTACCCGCCGACATCGAAAAGGTTTCGCGGGCGGCGATCGCCCGTTTCGAGCGCATCGACACCTGGGTCAACGACGCCGGCGTCGGCCTCTATGGCGAACTGACGCGCACGCCGACGGAGGATCATGAGCAGCTCTTCCGCACCAACTATTTCGGCGTGGTCAACGGCTCGCTGGAGGCGGTGAAGCACTTCCGCGAGCGGGGCGGCGCGGGAGCGATCATCAATGTCGGCTCGGCGGTGTCGGATGTGGCGACGCCTCTGCTGGGGGCCTATTCGGCCTCGAAGCACGCCGTGAAAGGATTCACCGAAGCCTTGCGGGTGGAGCTGCTGCGCGAGAAGGCGCCCATCTCGGTCACGCTGATCAAGCCCTCGAGCATCTCGACGCCCTTCGTCGACCACGCGCGCAACCTGATGGAAAAGGCCGCCTCGGTCCCGCCGCCGCGCTATGCGCCCGAGGTGGTGGCGGACGCGATCCTGCACGCCGCCGTCCACCCGATCCGCGACATCGCCGTGGGTGCGGGCTCCCGGCCGCTGGCCATCGGATCGGCGGCCGCGCCGGGCCTGGCCGACCGAGTCATCGCCAAGGTCGTGCCGCCCCTCTCGCGCCGGAAGGGCGAGCACAACGGGGTCGACAGCCTTTATCAACATGGCGTGGACGGGCTGACCGAAAGCGAGCACCTGCGGGGCCGCAAGTTCAGCCTCTATACCCAGGCGCAGAAGCATCCCGGCGTGACCGTGGGCCTGGGCGCGCTGGTGGTGGTCGGCATCGCCGCCTTCCTGGGCCGCGACCAGATCGCCCGCAACGCGCGTCCGGCGCTGGCCAAGGCGGCCCGGCCGATCCTGGTGAAGGCGGCCATGCGCCGCCCGGTCTCGACCGCGAAACTGGTCGCCAAGCATCCGCGCCAGGCGGCACGGCTGGCCAGCGCGCTGCGCTAAGCTTGGCCGGGTCTTCACCAGGAGTTAACGGCGCCTG
Source organism: Pseudomonadota bacterium (assembly GCA_023445705.1). Lineage (GTDB taxonomy): Bacteria > Pseudomonadota > Alphaproteobacteria > Caulobacterales > Caulobacteraceae > Phenylobacterium. The sequence goes on along the minus strand of JAEXKM010000088.1, from coordinate 22,800 downwards.
ACCCACCCTCTCCAGTGGCCGAATCTGGCCGCTGGGGATCCTGGCTGTTTGCGTAGTCTCATCGCCGCCGTGGAGCGGATCGATCCGCTCACCGTGTCCGGCCGCGTCGCGGCCGTGAACGGCCTCCTGATCGAGGCCCGCGGGGGACTGACGCGCCTGGCGGTGGGCGCCCGCGCCGAGATCGAGCGGCGCAACGACAAGCCGCTCTCGGCCGAGGTGGTCGGCTTCCGTGAAACCCGCGCCCTGTTGATGCCCTTCGGCCCGGTCGAGGGCGTGGCGCCGGGCGCGGAGATCCGTATCGAACCGCAAGGCTCGGCCGTGCGGCCGACCACGGCCTGGCTAGGACGCATCGTCGACGCTTTCGGCGAACCTATCGACGGGCTCGGGCCGCTGCCTCAGGGAAACGCGGCCTATCCGCTGCGCCCGCCGCCGCCGCCGGCCCACGCACGGGGCCGGGTGGGCGAGCGCCTGAACCTGGGCGTGCGGTCCATGAACGTCTTCACCACCTGCTGCCGCGGCCAACGCCTGGGGGTCTTCGCCGGCTCGGGCGTGGGCAAGTCGGTGCTGCTGTCGATGCTGGCCAAGCAGTCGGACTGCGACGCCGTAGTCGTGGGTCTGATCGGCGAGCGGGGCCGTGAGGTCCGCGAGTTCATCGAGGAAACGCTGGGCGAAGAAGGGCTGAAGCGCGCGGTCGTAGTGGTCGCGACGTCCGACGAGCCGGCGCTGAAGCGACGCCAGGCGGCGTACATGACCCTGGCCATCGCCGAGTTCCTGCGCGACCAGGACCTGGAGGTGCTTTGCCTGATGGACTCGGTCACGCGTTTCGCCATGGCGCAGCGCGAGATCGGCTTGGCGGCGGGCGAGCCGCCGACCACCAAGGGCTACACCCCCACCGTCTTCACCGAACTGCCCAAGCTGCTCGAGCGCGCCGGGCCGGGGCCGATCCGGCCGGATGGCACCACCGCCGGTCCGATCACCGGGCTCTTCACCGTTCTGGTGGACGGTGACGATCACAACGAGCCGATCGCCGACGCCGTGCGCGGTATCCTCGACGGCCACATCGTCATGGAGCGGGCGATCGCCGAGCGCGGCCGGTTCCCGGCGATCAACGTGCTGAAGTCGATCAGCCGGACCATGCCCGGATGCCACCTGCCGCACGAGCGGGAGATCGTGAAGGCGGCGCGCCAGTCGCTGTCGGCCTACGCCAACATGGAAGAACTGATCCGTATCGGCGCCTATCGCGCCGGCGCCGATCCGATGGTGGACCGCGCCATCGCGCTCAATCCCGCGCTCGAAGCGTTTCTCGGCCAGGACAAGGACGAGGCGACCGGGCTGGAGGAGAGCTTCGACACCCTCGCCAGCATCCTGAACGGTGAAGCCGCATGAGTTGGGCCAAATCCCTGATCAAGCTTTCGACCTATGAGGTCGAGCTGCTGCAGAAGCGCCTGGGCGAGATCACCGACCGGCGGCTGCAGGCGGAGATGAGGCTGGCGGTGCTGGAGGCCGAGGGCGAGGCCGAAGCCCAGCGGGCGCGGCAGGACGTCGAGGCCGGCTGGTATCAGGTCGGCTTCTGGGAAGGTTTGCGGGCGCGCAAGGCGATGGTCCACGCGGACATCGAGCGCATCGCCCTGGAGGAAGTCGGCGCGCGGGACGCCTTGGCCTTGGCCTTCGAAGAGCAGAAGAAATACGAGCAGGTGGCCGAAGGCATCCGGCTGGCCCAGCTCAAGGAAGTCGCCCGTCGGGAGACGGCTGCGCTGGACGAAATGGGGCTGCGCCGCGCGGCGGCGCGGTAGGCCCTGGGACAAATCCTCCCCATTGGGGGAGGTGGATCGCGTTGCTGTCATCCCGGAAGTCGCGCAGCAGCTGTCCGGGACCCATACGCCTCGGCGTATCGGAATCTGGGCGCAAGCCCTTCGCCCTGTCCTGATTGATCAGTGCTTATGGGTCCCGGTCTTCGGCCTGTGGCCGAAACCGGGATGACACCCAAATGGGATAGCCCTCCCCAGCGGGGGGAGCATCTGACGGGCTCAGTTCAGAGGGCCGTGGCTGGCCGGCTGATGCGGGGCGCGAGGCGCCTCGACCTGATCGGCGTCGGCGGCCAGGCGCAGGGCGTGGAGATCATCGCTCAGGCGGAAGAGGGCGACATAGAGCTCGCAGAACGAACGCCACAGCAGCACCAGTCCGCCGACCACCAGCAGGCCTGCGACCAGGACGGGGATCGCCAGCAGGATCCCGAACCAGTTTTCCTCGCGCAGGGCCACGCCGACAGCGGCGCCAACCGTGCCAAAGGCCAGCAATGCGATGACGCCCAGTCCCGCCCAATAGATCAGGTGGATGACCTGATTGGTCATCAGCCGCTCAAAGGTCAGCAGATCCCAGAAGATCGCGCTGCCCGGGCTGCGCCGGGTCGGGGAAGCAGGTCGCCGCATTCGATATCCAACGCTTCGCGGCCGACAGTGACCGCGCCAGGGGCAAATCGCTACCAGCCAGGGACCGCGCCTGCAACGTCCGTGACGATATCGTCGGCCGATCGGTCGCAGGCGCGGCTGGCAGGATCAGAAGACCAGCGAGCGGTGAAGGGCCACGCCCGCGCTCACGCCGTCGGAGGCGGCCCAGGTCACGCTGTGGGCGCCGCGGGCTATGTCTCCGGCGGCGTAAACTCCTGGAACGGTGGTGCTTTTCCAGGCGTCGGTCTTCACGGTGGCGCCCAGCGGGCCCTGTTCGATCTCGCAGCCAAGCTGGTGGGCGATAGGGCTGTTGAGACGGTTGCGAGGGCCGATGGTGGGACGACATCGGCGAGAGGTTCAGAACACCCAGCTTGCGGTCGGCGACCCCGAACCCCACAAGGGCGAGCCGAGGAAATTCGCCCGGATGACAACATTCGCCGAATGCGTGTTAGCCTTCGTCCATGGGACCGACGACGCAAGCCGCCGACTGGAGACTTGAGCCGATCTCCGGTGCGGATCGTGAACTGGTCGAGGCGATCGCCCTTCCAGCCGAGCAGGAAGCCTTCGCGGGCAGCCTCGACGAGGTGTTCGGGCGATTGAACGAACCCGATGCGGTGGGATTGGAGCAGGGCTTCGCCGTGGTCGAGCCGACCGGCGAGGTGGTGGGCTTCTTCGTTCTGCGCGAAGGCCTGCGGCGGCCGCCCTGGGCGCCCCCGGGGACGGTGAGCCTGCATAACTTCCGCGTGCGGCCAGGCTTTCAGGGCAAGGGTGTCGGGCGGCGCTGCATCAACCTCCTGGAGGACTGGTTCGCGCGGGAGCGGCCGGTGCAGCCGCAGCTCATGCTGGCGGTGAACTCACGCAATGTCGCAGCGATCGAGGCCTATCGGAGGATCGGCTTCGTGGACACCGGCCAGCGACATGAGGAGGGCATGGGCCCTCAGTACATCTTCGCCAAGCCGCTGGTTTGAACGGCGGGGAGTGAAGCTCCCTTATCAGGATCGTCATGGCCGGGCCGCAGGACCCGGCCATCCATAGACACCGAAACGACCGGAGAGGCGGGCGCATATGGATCCCCGGCACGCTGGCGCGGCCGAGGATGACGATGAGAGGGTGTGGGCCGGTCGGATACGGTTCAGGGCTCGATCAGATCTGGCCGACGGTCTTCAGGCGGGCCTTGGGGTGAATCTCGTTCTGGCTCAGCACCGGGGTCTGGCCGCGGAAGCGCTCGATGATCGAGCGGACGTAGGGGCGGATCTGCGGGCTGGTCAGCAGGACGGCGCTGTCGCCGGCCAGGGCCGCGCGCTCGAAGCTGTCGCGGACCGCGCGGATGAACTCCTGCAGGCGCGAGGGGGCGAGGGCGAGCTGCTTTTCGTCGCCGGCGCCGATGAGGGCCTCGGCGAAGGCGTTCTCCCACTCGCCGGACATTGTGATGATCGGGAGGGCGCCGTCGTCGCCGCGATAGGCGAAGGAGAGCTGGCGCGACAGGCGGCTGCGGACCTGCTCGACCAGCAGGGTGATGGAGCCGGTGTGCGGAGCCGCTTCGCCGATGCCTTCCAGGATCGCCGGCAGGTCGCGGATGGAGACGCGCTCGCGTAGCAGGGCCTGCAGCACGCGCTGGACGGTCGTGGCGGAGACGACGCCGGGGATCAGGTCTTCGACCAGCTTCTTCTGTTCGCCGGGCAGCTCCTTCAGCAGCTTCTGGACCTCGGCGTAGGAGAGCAGGTCAGGCATGTTCTCCTTGAGGATCTCGGTCAGGTGCGTGGTCAGCACGGTGGCCGGGTCGACGATGGTGTAGCCGCGGAAGGTGGCTTCCTCGCGCAGGGAGTCGTCGATCCAGGTCGCCGGCAGGCCGAAGGCCGGTTCGCGCATGTGTTCGCCGGGCAGGTCGACCTGGCCGCCGGACGGATCCATGGCCATCAGCGAGCCCAGCCGGACCTCGCCGCCACCGCCTTCCATCTCCTTGATGCGGATCATGTAGCCCTGCGAGGGCAGGCGCATGTTGTCGAGGATCCGCACCGCCGGCATCACGAAGCCGAAGTCCTGGGCCAGGGTGCGGCGCAGGGCCTTGATCTGGTCGGTGAGGCGCCGGCCCTCGAGGTCGTTGATCAGCGAGAGCAGGCCGTAGCCGAGCTCGATCTTGATCTCGTCGATGGCCAGGGACTGGGCGATCGGCTCTTCTTGCTCCTGGACCGGAGCGGCGGCGGGCACGATGTCGACCGGAGGCGGGGCGGCGGCCTCCTGCGAGCGCCTCCAGGCGAGGTAACCGGACCCGGCGGCCAGGGCCGCGAAGGGCAGGATCGGCATGCCCGGGATCAGGGCGATGACGCCGGCAGAGGCCGAGACCATGCCCAGGCTGACCGGGTTCATGCCGAGCTGGGCGACCAGCGCTTTGTCGGCCGATCCGTCGACGCCGGCCTTCGACACCAGGAAGCCGGCTGCGATCGAGATGATCAGGGCCGGGATCTGGCTGACCAGGCCGTCGCCGATGGTCATGATCGTGTAGGTCGAGGCCGCCTGGCCGAGCGGCACCTTGTGCTGAACCACGCCGATCAGGATGCCGCCGATGATGTTGATGGCGACGATGATCAGGCCGGCGATGGCGTCGCCGCGAACGAACTTGCTGGCGCCGTCCATGGCTCCGAAGAAGGTGCTTTCCTGCTCCAGCTCCTTGCGGCGGGTCTTGGCTTCGGTCTCTTCGATGAGGCCGGCGGACAGGTCGGCGTCGATGGCCATTTGCTTGCCGGGCATGGAGTCCAGGGTGAAGCGGGCCGACACTTCGGCGATCCGGCCCGAGCCCTTGGTGATGACCACGAAGTTCACGATCACCAGGATCGCGAAGACGATGACGCCGATGACGTAATTCCCGCCCATCATCAGCTTGCCGAAGCCTTCGATGATCTTGCCGGCCCCGTGCGCGCCCTCGTGGCCGTGGCCGAGGATCAGGCGCGTCGAGGCGACGTTCAGGCCGAGGCGGTAGAGCGTGGTGACGAGCAGCACGGTCGGGAAGGCCGTGAACTCCAGCGGCTTCTTGATCAGAAGCGAGGTCATCAGGATCAGCACCGAGGTGGTGATCGACACCGCCAGCAGCAGATCCAGCATGAACGGCGGGATCGGCAGGATCAGCAGTACGACGATGCCGATCACGCCCAGGGCGAGCGCGACCTCGCCCTTCATCATCCAGCCCATGACTTCGCGGGCCGTAGGGCGCGGCGATGTGATCGTCGTGTCCGTCATCTGAAGTCTGCCGCCCCCTTTTTGGCCCGGCTCTAGGCCGCGCTTGCGCCCATCTGCGGCGCCGGCACCGGGACACCCGCCTCGGTGTACTCCTTCAGCTTGTTGCGCAGGGTGCGGATGGAGATGCCGAGGATGTTGGCCGCATGGGTGCGGTTGCCCAGGCAGTGCTGCAGGGTGTCGATGATCAGCCGCTGCTCCATGTCGGCGACGGTCTGGCCGACGAAGGTGCGGGTGACGGCCTCGGCCACGTCGGCGGCCGCTTGGGCGGCGCGGGCGGCCGGATCGGGTGCGGCCAGGGGCTGGCCGTCGGGCAGGCGGATCGCGCCTTCCTCGATCTCGGGGCCGGTGGCGAGCAGGACCGCGCGGTGCATGGCGTTTTCCAGCTCGCGCACGTTGCCCGGCCAGCGATGAGCGACGAGACGGCGCTTGGCCTCGGCCGAGAGCGCGCGCTCGGGCGTGCCATTGGCCTTGGCGTATTTGCGGATGAAGAACTCGGCCAGCGCCACGATGTCGCCCGGCCGCTCGCGCAGGGGCGGCAGGCGCAGGTTCACGACGTTCAGACGATAGAGCAGGTCTTCTCGGAAGGTCCCGTCCTTCACCGCCTGGGCGAGGTCGCGGTTGGAGGTGGCGAGGATGCGGATGTCCACCTTCACCGGCTTGGCGCCGCCGACGCGGTCGATCTCGCGCTCCTGGATCGCGCGCAGCAGCTTGGCCTGCAGGCGGGCGTCCATCTCGGAGATTTCGTCCAGCAGCAGGGTGCCGCCGTTGGCTTCCTCGAACTTGCCGACGCGGCGGGCGACGGCGCCGGTGAAGGCGCCCTTCTCGTGGCCGAACAGCTCGCTTTCCAGCAGGTTTTCCGGGATGGCCGCGCAGTTCACCGAGATGAAGGGGCGGCTGGCGCGGCGCGACTTCTGGTGGACGTAGCGGGCGATGACTTCCTTACCCGAACCGCTTTCGCCGGTGATCAGGATCGAGGCGTCGGACGGCGCGACCTGGTCGGCCAGGCCGATGACCGACTGCATGCCAGGATCGCGCACGACCATCGGTTTGTCGTCGTCGGAAACCGCCGACAGCACCGCGGCGATCATCTCGGCGTCGGGGGGCAGGGGAATGAATTCCTTGGCGCCGGCGCGGATGGCGTTGGCCGCCTTGCGAGCGTCGGCGTCGACGCCGCAGGCCACCACCGGGACGCGGATGCGCTCGGCCTCGTTGGCGGCGATCAGGGCGGCGATGTCGAGGTCGTAGTCGACCAGCAGCAGGTCCGCGCCCTGGCCGGCCCGAAGCGCGTGGGTGGCGGCCTCGGCGGTTTCCACGTGGCTGACCTTCGCGCCGGCCGTCATCGCCATCTTCACGGCGCTGGCGAGCTGACCGTTCAGTTTTCCGACAACCAAAAGCCGCATAGCACTATCTCCTACTGACACATCGGGGCTGATCAGCCCTGGGTGTCGCCGTCTTTGATGATTTCGGTCATGGTCACGCCCAGGCGGTCGTCGACGATGACGACTTCGCCGCGGGCGACCAGGCGGTTGTTCACATAGATATCGATGGCCTCGCCGACCTTGCGGTCGAGATCGAGGACGCTGCCCGACTGGAGCTGCAGCAGTTGCGCCACCGACATGGTGGCGCGCCCTAGCACCGCCGAGATCGAGACCGGTACGTCGAAGACCGGCGCCAGGTCGGTGGCGGTTTTCTCTTCGATCTCTGTGCCGATCTCGAGGGGCGCGGAGGGGGAGAACTCGTCGAGCTTTAGGTCGTTGTCAGCCATGGCGCTCAGCCTTCGCTTCCAGGAATAAGGGGTTCGGCGTGCAGGCCCTCGGCGGCGAGGGCGGCGTAAAGGGCGGCGGCGACGCGCTCGGCTGCTGCGGCCGGATCGAAGGCGGCGGTCCCATCGCCGAAGTCGAGGCTGAAGGCGGCCGGGCCGATGCCGGCCGACGGCCGCACCTGGATTGCGCCGCCATAGCCGATGGCCTGGGCGGTCTCTTCGAGCTTGGCTTGCAGGCCCTCGGCCAGTTGGGCCGAGACGTTCACCACCAGCCGGGGCGAGGCCTCGATTTCGCGGGCGAGATTCTCCAGCGCCGCGCGGATCGGCGCCGCGGGAAAGGCCTCCAGGGCCGCGTCGGCGATGGCGCGGCCGCAGGCCAGCGCCAGCTCGGCCGAGGTCTCGCGGTGCTCGTGGGCGACGCCCGCCAGCCGCGGCAGGGCTTGGCCGACGGCCGCGGCGATCTGCGAAAGCGCCTGGGCTTCCAAGGCGGCCATGGAGGCGAGGCCCTGACGCTCGCCCTCGGCGAAGGCCTGGGCGCGGATCGCCTCGACCTCTTCGGCGGGGAACAGGCGCTTGGGACGGGCGGCGGCGTAGGCGACGTCGCCCGCGTTGTCGAACACCGTGTCGAAGCCGAATTTCCGGTGGGGAGAGCTGGTCATCAGTAGATCAGCTCATCGTCGCCGCCAGCGCCGGCCAGCATGATCTCGCCCTTGGCGGCGAGGTCCTTAGCGACCTGGACCATGGCCATCTGCGCCTGGTCGACGTCGCGCAGGCGGACCGGGCCCATGCTCTCCATGTCCTCGCGCATGATCTTCGAAGCGCGCTCGGACATGTTCGAGAAGAACATCTCGCGCAGGGAGTCCGAGGCGCCCTTCAGCGCCAGGCCCAGCTGGTCCTTCTCGACATTGCGCAGCAGGGTCTGGACGCCGCCGGGGTCGAGCTTGGAGAGGTCTTCGAAGACGAACATCAGGGCGCGGATGCGCTCGGCGCTCTCGCGGCTGCGCTCTTCCAGGGCGGTTAGGAACCGGGCCTCGGTCTGGCGATCGAAGGCGTTGAAGATGTCCGCCATCATCTCGTGGCTGTCACGCTTGGAGGTGCGCGCGAGGTTGGACATGAACTCGGTGCGCAGGGTCTGCTCGATCTTGTCGAGGATGTCGCGCTGCACCGGCTCCATGCGCAGCATGCGGGTGACGCATTCGAGCGCGAAGTCCTCGGGAAGGGCCGCCAGGACGCGGGCGGCGTGGTCGGACTTCACCTTCGAGAGCACGACCGCGACGGTCTGCGGGTATTCGTTCTTCAGATAGTTGGCGAGCACCGCCTCGTTCACGTTGCCCAGCTTGTCCCACATGGTCCGACCGGCCGGGCCGCGGATTTCCTCCATAAGGGCGTCGACCTTGTCGGTCGGCAGGAAGGACTGCAGCAGGCGCTGGGTCTGTTCGAACGAGCCCATGATCGCCCCGGCGCCCGACATGCCCGAGATGAAGTCGAGCAGGAGCTGTTCGACCGCGCTGGCCGAGACGGTGCCGAGGCCGGCCATGGCCTGGGAGATCTCCTTGATCTCCTCTTCGTCCAAATGTTCCCAAATGGTCTTGTGCTCCTCGCCGAGGGCGAGGAGGACGACCGCCGCACGTTCGGGGCCGCTCAGCTTGGCTGGATCGGAAATGGCTTTCACCCGGGCGTTCATTGGGACTCGTGGAGCCAGCTACGAAGGAGCGAGACCGACTCCTCCGGGTGGGTTTCGACGAACTCTGAAACCCGCTTCACCGACGAGGCCTTCACCTGACCCTCGATGCGGGCGATGTCGATACGCTGCTCCAGCTCGTTGGCGGGGCCGGGCAGGGCGAGCTGTTGGCCGGTGACCGGATCGACGGTGACCTGCAGCGGCTGGCCGTCGGCCGTGGTGGCCAGGCGGGTGACGCCAGGGGCGCCGGCAAGCACCGGCATGCCGGCCTTGCCGCCCGGCGGCTTCAGCAATGGGCGGACCACGAAGAAGATCATCAGGATCGCGACCAGGGCCAGGATGCCGAGCTCCACGGCGCGCATGATGTCGTTCTTGTCGAAGCCCATCAGCGGGTTGGCGGCCTCGACCCCGCCTTCGGCTTCCGGCGCGGCGAAGCGGGTGTTGACCACGGTGACCTGGTCGCCGCGATCGGCGTTGAAGCCGACGGCCGTGCGGACCAGTTGTTCGATGCGCTGCATCTCCTCGGCCGAGCGCGGGGTGTAGGCGCCGGGCTTTCCCTCGGTCCCCGGGGCGGTGACTCCATCGACCGCGACGGCGACGGACAGGCGCTTCAGGTCGCCCGGCTCCTGCACCTCGGTGCGGATGGTCTTGGAAATCTCGTAGTTGGTGGTGGATTCCGTCCGGCCGCTCTGGGTCTGGTTGAGGCTCTCGCCGGCCATGGCAGGGCCGCCGGGGATGTTGGCGCTGGCGGTGACGCCGCCGTTGGGATCCGGCTGGTTCTCGCGCGCGTTCTCTTCGTTGGTGGTCTCGGAGCGGACGACCTGGCCATCGGGGTCGAAGGTTTCCTGCTGCACCGTAACGCGCGCGAGGTTTAGGTCGGCGGTGACGTTCACGCGGGCCTTGCCCGGCCCGACGACGCTTTCGACCAGCTTGGTGACGGTCTTGCCGATGCGCTGCTCGATCTCGCTGCGGCGGCCGTCGGCGACCTGACCGCCGAAGCCGTCCTCGCCGGCGGAGAGGGTCTTGGCGTGCTGGTCGACCACGGTCACGCGGCCGGGCTTCAGGTTCGGAACTGCGCTGGACACCAGGTTCTGGATCGCCTGGACCTGGTCGGCCGACGGCGCGCGGCCGCCGACTCCGATGGTCACCGAGGCGGAAGGCTGTTCGTTCTCTTCCTCGAAGAGCTGGCGCTTGGGCAGCACCAGGTGCACGCGGGCGGAGGTGACGCCGTCGAGGCTGCGGATGGTGCGGGCCAGTTCGCCTTCCAGGGCGCGCTGGCGGTTCAGTTGCTGGACAAAATCGGTCTGGCCGAGGGCCGAGGTCTCATCGAAGATTTCGTAGCCCACCGACCCCGAAGTCGGCAGGCCTTTGCTCGACAACATGAGGCGCGTGGAGGCGACCTGATCGCGGCCGACCATGATGGTCGAGCCATCGCCCTTTACCTCGTACTTTACCCCAGCCTGATCGAGGGCCGTGGTGATCGATCCGGCCTCCTTGAGGTCCAGGTTCGAATAGAGCAGGGCCTTGGGTTCGCCCAGATTCATGGTGAGCGCGATGAGGGCGGCCGCGACGCCAGCGCCAATGCCCAGGATGGCGGCGAGCCGACCAATCCCGAACCTCTGCAGCGCAGCGACAAGGTTGTTCACAGGCGGCGTCCTTCCCAGGGTACGCGGGACGAACGTCTACCCGCCCTCCGCTAGGCAGGATTTACCCAGCAGTTGGTAAACGACGCGTTTACATTTGAGGCGCGATCGCCCCATTTCACCGAACGGACTCTAGCGAGCGATCTCTCGAAAGCTTAACCATTCCAAGGGCTAAGTGCGCCCCAGAAGCCCAGGACGACCGCGTAAGCGCCATAGAGGACGGCGGTGAACGAGTAGGCAAATTTGCGAGCCGGGGACCACGAATCAACCCTGCGCCCGCCTCGCCAGACACCCGGCAGCAGGATCAGCCCGCCGATGGTCAGGGCGGTCGCGACCAACACGCAGGCCGACGCGATGAGCAAGGGCGCTCCGGGCCAGCCATACATGACGTTGGCGACGTCGGAGGCGCGGCTCGCCCAGACGCCGAACAGGGCGAAGGCGGTCAGCCAGAGTATGGCCTGGGCGTTCTGCAGGAGGCTGGCCTGGCGCTGGGTCGAGGTCTCGCGGAACTCGCGCCGATTGCGCACTAGCAGGCCCCCAAGCGTGGCCAGGGCGGCGAGGGCGCTGAGCACGCTCAGGCCGGCGAGCAGGCCTGGGCGGCGCCAGAACCCCGTGCGTTGAAAAGTCTGTTCACCCAAACTGGTCCGGAAGCTCCCCGCCTTGCCATCCTCCATGGCGAAGACCAGGCGATCGGGACCGGAGAGCGAGACGAAGCGGCCGCGCGCGGGGTCGCCTTCGGGCGCGAATTGGCGGGCTTGGCCATCAGCCTTGACGACCAACCGGCCGTCGTCGGTGACCGAGACAGAGGCTCCGCCGATCATCAGGCCGACCATGCCCTCAAGGCCGCCATAGGCCCGTCGCGTGCCCACATAGTGGCCGGCAAAGTCGCCGGCGCGCTGTGCGAGCGCGGGCGATCCGGCTCGGGGGAAGGCTTGCGGCGGAGCGTAGAACTGCTGGACGATGTCGCTGAGGAGGGTGCGCGAGAGCTGGCCGCCCGTCTCAGTGTTTGTACTGATGAAGACCCCGAGTCCGAGGTCCGGCGCGATGACCATATTCGACAGGAAGGACAGGGTCCCGCCGGCGTGGCCGAAGCCGGTCCGCTCGCCCGGCAGCGGGTACTCGATGAAGCCGTGACGCCAGCCGTTGATGCCGGGCGGAGTCTTGCGGATCTGGGTGCGGAAAGCCTGCGCCGCGCGAGTGCCGTAGACGACCTTTCCGTCCAAGGTTCCGCCGGCCAGCAGGAGCTGCATGTAGCGCGCCATGTCAGCGGCGGTGGACGACGCCGAGCCAGCCGGCGCCACTTGGCTGATGAACTCGAAGGGCCGTTTCTCGAACCCGTCAGGCGTCCAGCGGTAGCCGTCGGAGACGTTCTGAGCGAGACGATCGGGCATCGGGGCTGGGATGCCGGCCTTCGGCGGATGGGGCTCGCGGAAGCTGGTGTTGTTCATGCCGATGGGCAGGAAGATCGACTCCTCGATCAGCCGCTCGAAGGGCTTGCCCGAGACGTAGGACACGGCCTCGCCCGCCAGGGCCGCGCCGTAATTGGAGTAGGCGGGCGAGACGCCCGGCGCGCGGACGCGGCTGGGGCGTTCCTGGCGCAGGTACTCGGCCAGGGGACGGACGCGGTTGAAGTCCTTCTCGAAGAGATGCCCAAGGGCGCGGTCTTCGAAGCCTGGGGAGTGATCCATCAGATTGATGACCCGAACGGGCGTGCGGAAGCCCTGGTCGCGCACCTGCACCCGCTCGGGCAGATAGAGGTTCACCGGCGCGTCGAGGCGGATGCGACCAGCCTCGACCTCTTTCATCAGGGCGATCCAGGTGAAGGTCTTGGAGATCGAGCCGATGCGAAAGAGCGTGCGGTCGGGATCGACCTTGCGGGCCGGCGAGAGGCTGGCGAAGCCGTAGCCCTTCTTGAGCACGACCTGGCCGTTCTGAACGACGGAGACGGTGACGCCGGCGATGTGATCGCGGGCCATGGCGCCGCGCACGGCGCCGTCGACGAAGGCCTCCAACTCGGCCTGAGGGATCGGCTGATCGGGCGCCAGGCGCGCGCCACTGGGCGTGACCGGTAGGGCGGCGGCTGGGGGCGGTGTGGTCGGCGGCGCCGCCGCGGCGGTGGGCGCGACCGCCGGCCGTGGACGCGGCGCAGCCTTCTTCTGGAGGCTGGTGTAGGGGACGGGCGCCTTGGGCAGATTGACCGATGCGGGCGGGCTCGAGGGTGCGGCGTCGTCCTGCGCCAAGGCCGGAGGGGCCGCCCAAGTCAGCGCGAGGGCGAGAACGGCCTTGGAGATCAAACGCATCGACGAAGGGCCCTGATCTGTCTGCAGAATCCAGTTGTAAGGCGCCCTGCGCGGGAGTCGCTAGAGCGCTTTCGGCGCGGAGACCGCGCAGCCTGTGGAAGGCTGGTCAGCCGCCGGGCGGCCCCCGGGGGAAGGCGTAGAGCGGTAGCATCGGGCGAAGCTCGCCGCCGATCCAGATCTGCGGTTCCGACGGCGGTCGCATGCCCTCGGCCACCTCGCGCACAGCCACGCATGTTTTCACCGCCCCGGCGAGGGCTGCGAAGTCCTTGGCCGAGGGGCTCGACTTCAGCACGCAGTCGTCGAAGAACGGATAGATGTTGTCCTCGCCGCAGCCGAAGGAGGTGCGGTCCGGCCGCGCGGCGGTCAGGATCATCCGGTTCGCCTGGGCCAGCGGCCGCACGAACACGCCCGAATAGCAGGCCGACATGATGACGATGGTCGGTCGGTTGGGGCAGGCCGCGTCGATGATGCGCCCCAGAATCCCCGGGGTGAGGATCTGATTGTCGATGACCACGCCTTGCGGCGCGCCGTGGGAGGTGAAGTAGAGCAGGCAGCCCGAGCGCGCCTTGCCGGCGAGGTCCGCCAGGTTCTCGTAGATGGCGCGGGGCTCCGACTTGATCGGAGCTTCTTTGTAACGGGTCGGGCGCACGGAGAACTGGCGCATGTTCTGGGCCTGGAAGCCCAGCCGCTGAAGCTCCTTCGAGACGTCGCGTCGCGCGTTGTCGAAGGCCTCTGTCGGGCCGCCGCCGCTGCCGTGGAAGTCGCCGGCCACGACGATGGCGGCCCAGTCGCCGAACGGGGTTTCCGCTACGGCAGGAGACGCCAGTGCGGAAAGGAAAGTGAGGAGCACGCCGACAATGCCAGCGCGCCAGGACATGTCAGCTCTTGTAGCGCTGGAATGGCGTTGGCACCGCCGTGCCCGTCGCCTTGGCGAGCAGCCGCCCTTCGCCGTCGTAGAGCTCACCCTCGGTGAAGGCGATGGTCCGGCCCCACTTGGCGACCCGGCCGACACCCTTGAGTTTGCCGGGCAGGGCCGGCCGGAAGAAGGTCGTCTTCATCTCGGCGGTGGGCGCCACGTGGGTCATGCCCGAAGCGACCATGCAGGCCACCGACATGCACTCGTCCAGCATGGCGCAGAGATAGCCGCCCTGGACCTGCTTCATCGGGTTGAGCAGCAGCTCGGCCTTGGCTTCGAACTCGACCTCGACCGACTTGTCGGCCTGACTGACGGCGACGATGCGGAAGCCCAGGGTCTGAGAGCCCGTCGGCTGGTTCTTCGAGCGCTGGAAGCGCGCGAGGATTGCTTCGTCGGTGAGAGCCTCCGGCTCGGGGGCGACGTCGGTCATGGGCCTACTTTTTGCGGAAGGTATCGAGCGAGACGACGTTGGGCGCGTTCGGGTCCGTCGGTTCGTCCGGAGCCGGCGGCGGTTCGGCGGTCGGCAGGGCGGCGGCCGCGGCGGGCGCCTCGAATTGCAGAAGGAACTGGACGCTGGGGTCGTAGAAACGGCTGACCGCCGCGTAGGGCACCGAAAGGCGCTTGGGCTGGCCGCCGAACTTCAGGGTGACGGAGAAGAAGGTCTCGCCCGGCGCCAGGTCCCAGTACTGATGCTGCAGGACGATGGTCATCTCGTCCGGGTACTTGCTGAGCAGGTCGTTGGGGCCGGAGACGCCCGGGGCGTTGGTCTTGAAGGTGATGTAGAAATGGTGCGCGCCCGGCAGGCCTTCCGGCGCCGCGGCTCGCTTCAGGGCGGCCTTCACCACGCCGCGCAGGGCCTCCTGGGCCATGGCGTCATAGTGCATCTGATCTTGGGCCGGCGGATCCTGGGCCATCGAAACTCCGGGGGTACTGAATTGCGGCGAGCCTAGCGTTTCGGTGTCCGCGCGCAAGGCGAGTCGCGTCCGGCGAGACGTTCTATCGCAAGGTTTTTGGGAAGAAGGTGGAGGGGTTCTGTTGCAAGGCCCCCTCCCGGCCCCGCCTAGCGCTGCTAAGACGCTAGGAGTTTAGGTCGAAATCTATCGGACCGCTTACGCAGCCAGACGGACTTCTTCAGCGAAGTTATCGTTCGCATTTAGTTTAAAGCCCGGAACGGTGGGCCAAGCCGAGAGAAAGCAACACCTTTACACGTCTGTCGATGCTGATCGGCCCCATGCTTTCCGGCGATAACGACCGGGGAAAGATTGGTGGAGCCGCCGGGAATCGCACCCGGGTCCAGTCCGCTTATTTCGTGCGCGTTTATCTCCATAGTCGGGCGAACCCGACGGTCTGAATATAGGGGCGGGCGGAGGGTTTTTGAAGAGCCATCACGCCCGCCGACATGATCAGCGCACCACCAGGACCGGGACGGGGGCGTGGGACAGCACTTCGGAGGTCTGGCTGCCCAGCAGCAGGCGGCCGATGCCGCGGCGGCCGTGGGAGGCCATGGCGATCAGGTCGCAGCCACGGCTCTTGGCCGCTTCGATGATGGCTTCGGCCGGCGGCGTGTTGGGGACGTAGAGCGTCTCGTTGGCCACGCCCAGCTTGTCGGCGGCTTCCTTGGTGCGGGCCAGGATGTTCTCGGCGTGCTCCTTCTGGATCTCGTCGTAGTTCGCCATCTCGGTGGAAACCCAGCCGGCGCCGGCGGTCGCGTAGATCGGGAAGGCTTCAGTCACCGTGATCAGGGTCACGCGGGCGCCCGTGGCCTTGGCCAGGGCCAAGCCTTGTTCGACGCCCTTTTGAGCAACGTCGGAACCGTCGGTCGAGATGAGGATGTGCTTGTACATTGTATCTCCCTGTTCAGGACATCGCCGCGCCCGGAACGGCAACGGCTGAGGCAGGCGCCCAGATCCCTCGCGCAGCCTAGCAGGCTGCACAGCTTGAAGGGCAGGACCGGGTTCAACAATTGGTCAGATACCCTAGGTCGGCCGCTCACTCAGTGCGCTATGTCAAATCTCAACCATGGGTTAGCCTCGAATCAAACGGGAGGCTTCCAATGCAGAAGTTCGTCGCTGAGTTCATCGGTACGCTTACGCTTGTGCTCTTCGGTTGCGGGGCTGCGGTCCTCGGAGGGGATCACGTTGGTCAACTGGGCATCGCCCTGGCCTTCGGCTTCGCCATCGTCGCTATGGCCTACGGCATCGGCTCCATTTCCGGATGCCACGTGAATCCGGCCGTCAGCCTGGCCGTCTTCCTGGCCGGTCGAATGAGCGCGCGGGAGATGGTCGTCTACTGGATCGCGCAGTTCCTCGGCGCTCTGGCGGGGGCGGGCATACTGGCGGTGCTGGCCGGCGTGGCCAGCGGGCTCGGCCACAACGGCTGGGGGCCCGGCTACAACGGCGAGTTCAGCATGCAGGCGGCGCTGATCTTCGAGATCGTGATGACCGCCATCTTCACCATCGTGATCCTCGGCTCAACGGCCGCTGGCGCGCCTGCCGGCTTTGCGGGCCTGGCGATCGGCATCACCCTGGCCGTCATCCACATCGTCGGCATCCAGGTGACCGGCGTTTCGGTGAACCCGGCCCGCAGCTTCGGGCCCGCCGTGCTGGTGGGCGGAACGGCCTTGTCGCAACTGTGGCTGTTCTTCGTCGGGCCGGCGATCGGCGCGATCATCGGCGGGGCGCTCTACCGCCTCAATATCCTGCGCTAGGCGGCGGAACGGCCAGCGGCTCCGGCTCCGCCTCTTGTGGCGGGGCCGGGAAGGCCGGGGGCTGGGGCCGGGAATTGGGCGCGGCCTTCAACTGGCCGCCCTCGGCCGCGAGATCCCGATAGGCCGCGCGCGCCGTAGCGAAGCTGGCGCCGCCCGGATAGATCACATCGATCCGGGGCTCGTGGCCCAGGGCCAGGCCAAGCATCGTTTCCAGAACATCGGCCGCCTGGCCGATCTCGGCGACGTCGCACGCACGGCGGACGGATCGCGACTGTCCGGGAACGAGAAGGGTGAGGTCGTAGGAGGTTCCCTCGACGCAGAGGGCGTCCGCAGCGCCCGAGCCGTAATCGACGCGGACCTCGCGCGGAGCGGTCCAAAGCGGATCCTCGCGCAGGGCCAGGAGCTTCTCGGCCGTGCCGGGCGGCGTTTCCGCGTCGAAGCCCACGCGGCGGGCGATGCCCGGCTCGCAGCAGCCCAGTCCGGCCCGGACCTGGATGAAGGCCTTGCCGTCACGGCGGACGGTGGCGCGGATAAGGGTCTGGCGGGCCGATGTGGTGGGCCGGACGGCGACCTCGACGATCATCTCGCCGGGCCGCAGAATCTGGTTCTGCAGCGGCTGCATCCCCCAGAGGCGGTAGAGCAGCGGATCATAGCCATTGTCGATGACCGGCAGGCGCTCGCGGCGCCCCAGCCTGCGGCCGGCCAGCGGATCGGCGGCCTCGTCGGCGACGGGCCACTTGTCGTCCCACCAGGACTTGGGATCAGGGGGAGGCCAGGGCCAGTCGAGCTGGCCGGGCGTGGCCGCAGCCTCGCCCGGCGGCGGCGTGGTCGGCGCTAGCGAAGTTGGCTGGGCCGAGGCTGTCGAGACGCAGGCAAGGCAAAGAGCGATCGTGGTGAAACGAACCACGCGATCCTCCTCACATGGCCGCAGCGCCCCTGGTGATGGAAAGCACGCCAGTCCGCGAGAGTTCCACCAGGCCGAGCGGACGCATCAGCTCGATGAACTTGTCGATCTTCCCGGAGGCGCCGGTGAGTTCGAAGATGAAGCTGTCGATGGTGGTGTCGATCACGTGGGCGCGGAAGATGTCGGCGATGCGCAGGGCCTCGACCCGGTCCGCGCCGGTTCCCTTGACCTTCACCAGCGCCATCTCGCGCTCCAGGCCGTTGGGATCGCGGGTCACGTCCTGGACGTGGCGGGTGGCGACCATCTTCTCGAGTTGCGCCTCGATCTGCTCGAGGACGTGCGGCGCGCCGCGGGTGACGATGGTCACCCGGCTGGTGTGAGCCCGGCGGTCGGTCTCGGCGACGGTCAGGCTCTCGATGTTGTAGCCGCGGGCGGCGAACAGCCCCACCAGGCGATGCAGGACGCCCGGCTCGTTGTCCACCAGGATGGCGAAGGTCGCCAGGTTCTCGGCCTCTTCGGCGTGGCTGAGGTCGTAGACGGAAGCGGGCTGGGGATCGGGCATGCGGGTTCTCTGAACGTCAGTCCCCGACGAGGTGTCACATGCGCTCGCCCGGTGCAAGCAAGAGGCTGTGGACGTCCGGAACAAATCATAAACATTTCACTTGCGAAGAACCGCGTTTGGTGGCCGAGATGCGGGTCTCGCGCGGGCCGGTCTCGCGGCCCTGCGCCAACCGGAGCTGACAGTCATGAGCACGCAAGACATCGCCAATGACCTTGTAACCCTCTGCAAGGCCGGCAAGTTCGACGAGGCTGGCGAGAAGTACTGGGCCGACGACGTTCTCAGCGTCGAGGCCATGCCCGGCGACATGGCAGAGATCCGCGGCAAGGACGGGGTGCGCGGCAAGAGCGAGTGGTGGAACAACGCTCACGACATCCACTCGTCCGACGTGGAAGGGCCGTACGTGAACGGCGACCAGTTCGCCGTGCGCTTCAAGATGGACCTCACCGAGAAGCAGTCGGGGAACCGCATCCAGATGGACGAGGTCGGAATCTATACGGTGAAGGGCGACAAGATCGTCGAGGAGCGCTTCTTCTACGGATCCTAGTGGTCAGGGCGAAAGCGCGGCGTGGCGCGAAGGCCACAGGGTTACGGGCGCCTGCGACAAGTTGGCGCCCGTAGCCTTGTCAGCGCGCCGGCTTTCGTGGGAGACGGACGGCCCTCGCAGAGGAGAGTTCGCTGAATGACGATCGCAGCCGAGACCATAGCAAGCGCGCGCCAGTGGCGCGGAACCGCTTGCGCGCGTCTCGGCCAGGGCCGTCTCGCGCACTCCATCTAATTTCGCGAGCCGCTGCCAGAGGCGCCTCGCGCATCTCTGGGAGCTTCCAATGCTTCACCGAGCCACCGGCGACCGCCAGGCTCAGGTTCGGGCCGAACCGACCTCGCTTTTGAAACTCGTCGCAGGCGAATTCGCGCTGCGCGTCGCGCGACTGTGGGCGGCGCCTCACGAGCTGTTCCTGGCTGCGCCCGCGGCCCGCCGGCATCTGATTTGCCTCGCCCTGGCGCTAGGCCGCGATGTCGCCGGTCTTGGCGTGCTGATCCTCGACCGGCGTTTGCCGGAAGCGATCGTGGCGGCCGCAGGCCGCCCCATGCCCGGCTTGTCGCGCGCCCTGGGGCGCATGGGCGACTGCGCCTGGAGCGCCGAGGCCTATCGCCAGTTGCTGCGACTGCTGGCCGATCCGAAGGCGGCGAAAGTGCTGCGCCATGCCGAGCGCATCGAGCAGGAGATGGTCGAGCAACTGGCGGTCCTGCCGCCACCGCTCGCCGGCGCTGTTTCGTTGGCGGCGCGACTGGAGCGTCAGCAGGTGGAGTTGCTGGTCGAGGCCTACGAAGCCCTGTGCTTTCAGTCCGGCAAGGCGCGCGCGGCCGTGGTCGCTGGACGTTGGGCGCGGTTCGAAACGGCCAAGGCGTTGTTTGCGGCGGTGAAGGCCGACCTGTGCCCTGAGCCGGCCAGCCCGCCGCGGGCCGGCGGATTTCGCCTGCGCCCGCTGACGAGCAAGCGAGACTTCGCCGAGGCCGCTCGGCGCTATCGGAACTGCATGGCGGAGCAGACGCCGTTCGCAGCCTCGGGCTGGTCGGCCTATTACGAGTGGACCGGCGAACCGGGCGCGATCGTCGAGATCGGCCGTGACCACATCTTCGGATGGCGGCTCGAGCAGGCGAGGCTGGCCGACAACGAACCTGTCCCCCACCACCTGCGCGAGGAGATCATCTCGGAACTCGCCCTGATAGGCGTGCACGTCGGCCGCAGCGGCTGGGAACTGGACCGCGCCCTCAGGGGCTTCGCAGGCGACTGGCGACCTCCGTCGGTCGAGGACGTCGTGGCCGAGGCGTTCGGCGCCGAGTGAGACCGGCCAGCGTTTCCGCCGGCCGGGCCTTTAGGCCGGGCCGCCGCCGATGCAGCTCAGCGGATCGGTGGGCGAGGTTTGAACCGGGCAGGCCTTCAGGCAGGCTGCGCCGTCCGTAGCCGCCTGGTCGACGCACTGCACGCGCTTGGGTCCCTCGGGTATGGCCATGCACGCCTTGTTGCGGTCGGCCGTGGCCGTCGAGCATCGCTTCGAGCAGTCCGACCAACTCGAGTCGTAGGTGCATTCCCAGAATTCTGGACTGGCGAAGAAGTCGTCTATCGGCGATCGGCCCGGGAAACCGGCGCGTGTCCGCAGTTTGGCGCGGAGGTCGGTATTTTGCGCTTGTAGCGTCGCGACCTTCTTTTCCAGGTCTGTCAGGCGCTTTTCAGCGCCGGCGGGGGCGGCGCCGCCGCCCGTGGATGCTGGAGTACAAGCCGCCAGAAGCAACGTGCAGCCTACTCCAAGTACAAGAGCCCTGATCTTCATGATCCTCTCCTGCCCCGATGTATCGAGGGTGGCAGAACAGGCCCTGAGAGTCGATTGCTTTATGTGATCGCTATACCTTGGGGTGTATTCGCAAGCGTAAGTGTCGTCCGGCGCCGAGCGTGACGCCGGACGATAGAGGGCTAGACCAGGCGCTTGCCGGCGTCGTCGATGATCGATCCGAGGTCGCGGGCTTCCTCGGCCATGATCATCTCGTTGTGCGCCTTGCCGGACGGGATCATTGGGAAGCAGTTCTCTTCCTTGGTCACGCGGCAGTCGAAGAGAACCGGCTTCTTGGACTCGATCATCTGGCGGATCTTGTCGTCCAGCTCGTCGGGATGTTCGGCGCGGATGCCGACGCCGCCGAAGGCCTCGGCCATCTTCACGAAGTCAGGCAGGCTCGACGAATAGGAGTGGCTGTAGCGCTCGCCGTGCAGCAGTTGCTGCCACTGGCGGACCATGCCCATCCATTCGTTGTTCAGGATGAAGACCTTGATCGGTAGGTCGTACTGAATGGCCGTCGAGATTTCCTGCATCGTCATCTGGACCGAGGCGTCGCCCGCGATGTCGATAACCAGGGCGTCCGGGTGGGCCATCTGCACACCGACGGCCGCGGGCAGGCCGTAGCCCATGGTGCCCAGGCCGCCGGAGGTCATCCAGCGGTTCGGATGGTCGAAGTGGTAGTACTGCGCGGCCCACATCTGGTGCTGGCCGACCTCGGTGGTGATGTAGGTCTCGCGATCCTTGGTCAGCTCGTAGAGACGCTCGATGGCGTACTGCGGCTTGATCAGCTTCGCGTCAGGCGCATAGCGGAACGACTGACGCGCGCGCCAGGCTTCGATCTGCCGCCACCAGTCGTCCAGCGCCGCCTTGTCGTTCGAGAGATTGCGGCTCTTCCAGGCGGCGATCATGTCTTCCAGCACGCTGCCGGCGTCGCCGACGATGCCGATGTCGGCCCGGACGTTTTTGCTGATCGACGAGGCGTCGATGTCGATGTGGATCTTCTTCGAATGCGGGGCGAAGGCGTCGAGGCGGCCGGTCACCCGGTCGTCGAAGCGCGCGCCGACGGCCACCATGACGTCGCAGTCGTGCATGGCGTTGTTGGCTTCGAAGCTGCCGTGCATGCCGACCATGCCCAGCCAGGCTGGGTCCGAGGCCGGGAAGGCGCCCAGACCCATCAGCGTCGAGGTGACCGGCGCGCCGGTTAGGGCGGCCAGTTCGCGCAGCAGCTCGGCGGCGCGGGGGCCGGCGTTGATGACGCCGCCGCCGGTATAGAGGATCGGACGGCGGGCGCCGGCGATCATCGCCACCGCGTCGGCGATCTTGTTCGGCTCGCCCTTGGTGCGGGGCGAGTAGTTGTGTGCGTGGACGACGTCGTTCGGGCCCTTGTAGACGCCCTTGGCGAACTGGACGTCCTTGGGGATGTCGATGACAACGGGGCCCGGGCGGCCCGACGTGGCGATGTGGAACGCCTCGTGGATGATCCGCGGCAGGTCGGCGACGTCCTTGACCAAGTAGTTATGCTTGGTGATCGGGCGGGTGATCCCGATGGTGTCGCACTCCTGGAACGCGTCGGTGCCGATCAGGTGCGTGGCGACCTGGCCGGTGAACACGACCATCGGGATCGAGTCCATCAGGGCGTCGACGATGCCGGTGATGGCGTTGGTCGCGCCGGGGCCGGAGGTGACGAGCACGACGCCCGGCTTGCCGGTCGAACGGGCGTAGCCTTCGGCCATGTGGGTCGCGCCCTGCTCGTGGCGGACCAGGACGTGCTGCAGGCGCTGCTCTTCGAAGAGCGCGTCGTAGATCGGCAGGACCGCGCCGCCCGGATAGCCGAACAGTACTTCGACGCCCTGGTCGATAAGGGCGCGGACCACGATCTCGGCGCCGGTCAGGGTCTCTATCGTCGCTTCGGCAGCTATCGTCTGATGGGCGGTCATTTGAGCAAGGCCTTGATTTTCGGCAATAAAAAAGGCCCTCAAGGGGCCTGGACGAGCGACCTTTAGCGGTCCGACACGAGGTCAGTCCGCGAGAGGTCGCCCAGAAAGTACAAGAAGCTCACGCACGAGCGTTCTCCAAATAAACTCGGGAACGCTCATGACATGCCCCGGTCAGGCCGTCAAGGCGGGGTATAGCGCAATAAACTGCCTCCATTGGGCCTCGTGGTCGGCTGCTTCGATACGCGGCCAGTCAGACATCTGCCCCCGCATCCAGGTCGACTGACGCTTGGCGTATCGGCGGGTTTCGCGCTGAGCGTTCTCCAAACCCTCCGATAGCGGGACTTCGCCGCGGACCACGGCGGCGAGTTCGCGATAGC
>JAEXKM010000085.1 GCA_023445705.1 Pseudomonadota bacterium | reverse complement strand
GCTGAACGAGTCTGAACGGCGCTTGAGTGGGGCGTTCATGTTCGTTCATCTTCCTTGACGCCTTGTCCTGCTTGGGTTTGCGGCGTCGAAACCCGAAACGAGCGTGAGCATGCGACGTCCCCGGCCTCATAGGGCCAAAACCATCGACACCCCCTCTGGCCCGCCGGTCGAGGTTCTGATCGAGGCCATGGGTGGGGAAGGCGACGGAATTGCGGCAGGGCCGCTATATGCCCCTTTCACCCTGCCGGGAGAGCGCGTGCGCCTGGCGGCTGGTCCCCAGCGGCGCGAGGTCGAAGCCATCCTCGAGGCCAGCCCGGAACGGGTGACGCCGCCCTGTCCGCACTTCGGCGTCTGCGGCGGCTGCGCCCTCCAACACTGGGATCACGAGCCCTATCTGAGCTGGAAGGTCGACCGCTTGGTGCGGACGCTGGCGCGTGAGCGGATCGAGACCGACGTGCTGCCCGCCTTCGCCGCACCGCCCCGCAGCCGCCGCCGGCTGGCGCTGCATGCGCGCCAGGGGCGCAAGGACTCCGCGCGCCTGGGTTTCAAGGCCCGGAAGAGCTGGGACGTCGTCGACATCACCGCCTGTCCGATCGCCGATCCGGCGCTGGAAGCGGCGCTGCCTGCGCTTCGGCGCCTGGCCGCGCCGCTCTTTGAGCATCCGAAGTCGGCGCCGACCCTGCATGTCACCCTGACCGCCACCGGTCTCGACATCGACATCAGCGGCGTCGAACGCAAAAGCGGCGGCCTGTCTGCGGACGCCCGCATGCGCCTGGCCGAGGTCGCCGCCGAGGCTGACTTCGCGCGGGTGACCCTGGATGGCGAGATGGCCTACCTCGCCAGGCAGCCAACGGTCCGGATCGGCGCGGCGACGGTCGCGCTGCCTGCGGGGGCGTTCCTGCAGGCTGTGCCCGCCGCCGAAGCCGCCATGGCCGCCATGGCTGTTGAGGCGGTGGCTGGCGCCGAACGCATCGCCGACCTCTTCTGTGGCGTGGGCACCTTCACACTTCGCCTGGCCGAGGTTGCTCCCGTCCTGGCCGCCGACGGCGCGGCGCCCGCGGTCAGGGCGCTCAGTGCGGCTGTGGCGACTGCGCCTGGCCTGAAAGGCGTCACCGCCGAGGCGCGCGATCTCGTCAGGCGGCCGGTCTTGGCCGAGGAGCTCAAGCGGATCGACACTGTCGTCTTCGATCCGCCCCGTTCCGGCGCCGCCGAACAGTCCGCGGAAATCGCTCGCTCGAAAGTCTCGCGGGCGATCGGCGTATCGTGCAATCCGGCCACCTTCGTCCGTGACGCCCGAACCCTGATCGACGCGGGCTTCACCCTCGACCGGCTGCTTCCGGTCGACCAATTCTTGTGGTCGCCGCATGTCGAGCTGGTGGGGGTCTTCACTCGTTAGTTCAGCCGGCGAACAGGTCCCTCTGGTCGCCCGCCTTCGGGGGAACCCTGAACTGCGATGTGTCGAGCCCGCTGAACTTGGCGGTCAGGCCCAACCGCCTTTTCGCCGCCTGGAAGCGTTGGGCCATCATGTCGGCGATCGGCCCTTCGCCCTTCATCCGCTTGCCCCATTGCGGATCGTAGTCGACGCCCCCGCGCATCTGGCGAACCAGAGACATCACCTTGGCCGCCCGGTCCGGGTGGTCCGTGGCCAGCCACTCCCGGAAGAGGTCCTTGATCTCCATCGGAAGGCGCAGGGCGACATAGCCCGCTCCCGATGCGCCGGCGGCCGCCGCCTTTTCGAGGACAGCCTCCATCTCGTGGTCGTTCAAGCCCGGGATGGAGGGCGCGAACATCACGCTGACCGGTACGCCGGCGTCGGCCAGGGCCTTGATCGCGCCGATCCGGCGCTCAGGCGTGGCGGCTCGCGGCTCCATGCTGCGGGCCAGCTTGCGATCCAGGCTCGTGACCGAGATGGCCACGCGGCACAGGTTGCGCCGCCCCATGGCCGCCAGGATGTCGATGTCGCGCAGGATCAGCGCGGACTTGGTGATGATGGAGCAGGGGTGCCCGAACCGCTCCAGCACCTCCAGGACGCTGCGCGTGATGCGCGTCTTGCGTTCGATGGGCTGATAGGGATCGGTGTTCCCGCCGATATGGATGAACTCAGGCCGGTAGCGCGGCGAGGAAAGTTCCTTTTCCAGCAGCTTCGCCGCATCCGGCTTGAGGAACAGGTGACTCTCGAAGTCCAACCCCGGCGAGAGGCCCATATAGGCGTGCGCCGGCCGCGCGTAGCAGTAGATGCAGCCGTGCTCGCAGCCTCTGTATGGATTAATCGAGCGCGAGAAGCCAACGTCGGGGCTGTCGTTGGTGGTGATGATCTTCCGCGGCTTTTCCACTTCCAGCGTCGTTCTGAGCTGGGCTGGCTCGGCGTCGTCGACCGTCCAGCCGTCGTCGAACGCTTCTCGAACCAGCGCCTCATATCGTCCCGTCGCGTTGGATCGGGCGCCTCGACCGCGGACTTGCTGGCTGAACGTATTCACGCGCCGATCATAACTTCGGAAAAGAACAAAACAAGAACTCTGTTGACGCAGCGCGCGAACGAACGCCTCAAGGAGGCATGATTTCCGCGATCATCCTGACGGGCGGCTCAGAGCGCGACCTGGCCTCCATCCTCTCGGCATTGGTGCCTGCAGCCGTCGACGGCCTGGTGCGTCAGGTCCTGGTCGTCTCCAATAGCGAGAGCCCCACCGTGGCGGCGGTCTGCGAGGACGCCGGGGCGTCCCTGGTCCCGGACCTGGCGACCGCCGCGTCAGGCGCCCGCGCCGACCTCCTGCTGGTGCTGCCCGAGAACCTGCGTTTGCGGCCCGGTTGGGACGAGAGCGTCCGCCGCCACCTGGAGGGCGGGGGAGGACGGGCGCTGCTCTGCGAAAGCGAGCCGGGCCTCATCCAGCGGCTCCTGCCGCCGCGCAAGGCCGGCGTCCTGTTGGACAAGGCGAGGTTCGCCAAGCTCGCGCCTTCTGGGATGGACGATCTGCGTAGGGGCCTCGGCGGCGCGCCGCGGCTGAGCTAGCGGTCGAGCCGTGCGTCGATGAAGGTCGCGCCCTTGGCGACGGCGTCCAGCGTCCGATTGTCGAGGCCGAACTTCTTCCGATAGGTCCAGTAGCCCGCCATCACCTTTTCGACGTAGTTGCGGGTCTCGGAGCTCGGCAGGCACTCGATCAGCAGCAGGCTGTCGGCCTCGTCGCCGACCATCTTGGCGGTCTTGAGCAGGGTGCCAGGGCCGCCATTATAGGCCGCGACCGTGCGCAGGATGTCGTAGCCGACGCCGCGCTCCATCAGCCAGGTGACGTAGTCCTGTCCGACCCGCAGGTTGAAGGCCGGATCGAACATCGGGCTCATGTCGGTCTTCAGCTTGTCGTCGCCGGCCGCGCGGGCGGCGGCCTCCGGCATCACCTGCATCAGCCCCACGGCGCCGGCCGGAGACACGGCGGCCGGGTTGAATCGGCTTTCCTGCCTGACGATGGCGTAGACCAGGGCCCGGTCGATGGTGAAGCCCGACTTCGGCTCCAGGACCGGCGTCGGATAGTCCGGCTCGCCGAGGTTCCGTCCGCGCGGGAGGCCGGCGGCCACGTCGGCGTCGGAGGTCAGCGGTGCGTTCAGCGCCAGGATCAGCGACATCCACTGCGAACGCTCAGCCGGCGTCTGGGCGAGGGCGAGGCCGGCGCGCAGTTCCAAGCCCGCCTCGACCGGCATGCCGATCTGGGCCAGGGCCGTGGCGCGGTGGGCCCGGGTGTCCTCGCGGATGAAGGGTGAAAGGTGCGCGCTGGGCGCCGAGGCGAAGCTCGCCGGCTGGATCTCAGGCTCCGCGCGGGCGCCCTGGGCGTTGTCGAGGGCCTCCAGCCGCACACGGCGCTCTGCGATCATGCCGTAGAAGGTCGAGGGATGCCGGGCGGCCAGCTTCAGGAAGCCCTGCGCCCGCGCGTTGTCG
Organism: Pseudomonadota bacterium; assembly: GCA_023445705.1. GTDB lineage: Bacteria > Pseudomonadota > Alphaproteobacteria > Caulobacterales > Caulobacteraceae > Phenylobacterium. Next base: position 168 of record JAEXKM010000085.1, on the reverse strand, counting down.
CCGACCTGCTCCAGCGAGCGCGCCGCCCAGTAGGCAGCGCCCGAGCGCAGCCACGGATCTTCGTCCTCGTCCCGCGCCACCTGGCTGAAGAAGCTCTGGGCCAGGTCGTAGTTCTTCAGGCGATAGGCCGCGAGGCCGGCGATCCACCGCTCGCCCGCGGCCGGCGCC
>JAEXKM010000074.1 GCA_023445705.1 Pseudomonadota bacterium | reverse complement strand
TCCTGGAAGATCCGGAAGAGAGCGTGTTCGATCGGAGCGGGCAAGCTCAGGTCGCGATCGGCGGTCATGGCGATATCGAGCGCCGTCCGGCGACCGAACCCGTCCGCGAATGCTTTCATCGCCGCGGGCAGGCCTTTAATTTCCAGGCTGGGCGGATGGAGCATGTAGGCCAGTGTGCGGATTTCCTGCCGGGCCGCCGTCAGGGCCCCGCGAAGTTCTCGAAGCGTCGCCTGGTCGGCCGCGCCGAAGGCGTTGCGACGTTCCATCGCCGTCAGGGAAAGGTCCACCGCCAGCAGGTGTTGGGCGGTGGAGTCGTGCAGTTCACGGCCGCCGCGGCGGCGTTCTTCGATCTCGGCTTGGGCGAGCGCCTTGGCGGCGTTTTCGAGCTCTTCGGCCTGCCTGCGCTGTTCGGTGACGTCAGACGCCGCGCCAACGATCAGCCGCGGCACGCCGGCGCGCGAGCGGCGCAGGACCCGACACCGTGAACGGACCCAGAGGTAGTGGCCGCCAGGCGCCCGGATGCGCACCACGGCCTCGGCTGTCTCGCCGTCGGTGAGTTGGGCCATCGCCTCTACATGACGGCTCAGGATCGGTTGATCATCCGGATGGACCTGGTGCAGGACGTCGGTGAGATCCACGCCATCCGGCGAGAACCCCAGGGTCTCGGCCAGTTCCTTGTGGATGTAGCGTGTGCGCATGCTCGCTAGGTCGTAGACGTAGAACATGCTCGGGCTGAGCGGACTGATGTGGTCGAGCAGCGCCTGGCGTTGCGCCGTCAAGTTCGGCGCCCGCAGGGGTGTCTCGAGGATCAGAGCTACCAGTTCGCCTGAGCCGATGTCGGCCAACGGGTGGGCGACCAGATCATAGCCGCCGTCCTGCGCCGTATGACGGCCGACGGGCACTCTGATTGTACGGCACGTCTCAAGGCAGCGCCTGATCGCGTCCGAAGTTCTGGAGAAGGCCTCGGCCAGGAAGACCTGGGCCAGATCGCTTCCTTCAACGGCGGCGCGCGACAGCCCCAGGCGATTGAGGAAGGGCTCGGTCGCCGAGACGACTCGCAAGCCTGCGCTTGCGGAATCGACCAAGGCAAATGGCATGGGAAGCCCGTCCAGCGCGCCCCGCATGCGTGAATCGTAAGGAGCCTCCCGATGAGGAGAAGCACCCGCATGATACAACCCCATAGCGTTCAGCCCTCCGCACACGGTGCGACAGCGAGCCAGCTCATCGCTAGCGCGCCCTACGACTCAACGCCCTCCCCTCTGCACTTTGACGAGGACCATCGCACGTTTCGCGCAAAAAGTGTATATGGGTGATATTACCGATACGCTCGGCTCGATCTCAGGGGTATTCCTGATGTGGGAGCTCACCGATTAAGGGGCCGAGATGCTTAGGGTTTTGATCGCGGACGACCACGAAATAGTCCGCCGCGGCATCAGGGACATCATAGAGAGCCATCCGGGCTGGGAAGTCTGCGGTGAAGCCGCCGATGGCCAATCGGCCCTTGACTTGGCTGTGTCACAACGTCCGGACGTGGCGGTCTTGGATATTTCCCTACCCGTACTAAACGGGATTATCGTCACGCGCCGACTACGCCAGGAGTCTCCGCGGACCAACGTCCTGCTGTTCACCATGCATGACGACGACGAGACGGTGAGCGGGGGGCTGGCGGCCGGCGCCCGGGGCTATTTGCTCAAGAGCGACAGCGAAGATCATCTCGAAGCGGCGATCTCGGCTCTAGGCGCCAATCGCCCCTACTTTTCGTCCTTCGTCTCCGAACTTCTGCTGGAAGCTGCGATCAGCGAGCGCAAGCGATCCCGTCTCGAGAGCTTCACCATGCGCGAGATCGAAGTCGCGCAGTTGATCGCGGAGGGCAATTCCAACAAGCAGATCGCCCGCCTGTTGAAGATCAGCGTGAAGACGGTCGAGAGCCATCGCGCGGCGGCCATGCGAAAGGCCGACGTGCGCACGGCGGCCGAATTCGTCCGGTTCGCGATCAAGCACAATCTCATCCGCGCCTAAGGAACCCCGCCACGCCGCATCGGATGGTGGGCAGGGTCGCGCGGGGGTTTGACCTGATGGTCGGCTCGCCAAGCTCTTGAAACCCTGGGCCTTCCAACAGGAAGGCGAAGATGCCCCAAACGCCAATCCCGCTGATGACCACGGCCGAAATTCGGCAGGTCACGGCCGATTCGGTCGTGCTTGGGTTTCCGCTGGTCCTCACCGACATGGTGCGGCGCATGCATCCGCTGGGCGGGAATACGATCCGCCTGCTCCCCACGCGGGCGGGCCTGCTCGCGCCCGGGCTCAATGATGACGACCCTCGCACGCTGGCGACGAGCGCCTGGCTGGACGTCTCGCAAGGCGCAGTGATGATCGACTGGCCGCCGGACGAAGCGCGGCAGTTGTGCGTCGTGCTCTACGACGCTTGGGGCGAGCGGATATTGCTCCCGGCCCCGCCACGCCCCTCGGCCCGCATTGCGGTCGTGGGCGCCGACTGGATCGGCGCCCACGAAGGCGCCGACCACGTCTGGCGACTGCCCGGCTCCACGGGTTGGATGATCACGCGAGCCATGCCCAAGACTCCCGCCGAGCAGGAAGCCGCGCGCGACCTGTTGCTAGGGCAATCAATCGAGACCGCGTGGCCCGCTCGGGATGTAGTGGCCGTCGAGATGCCGCCGCGAAGCGTGGTCGAGGCCGTGCTCGCTCTCGATCCTCCCAAGTTTCTGCATCGGCTCGCCGTCTTGCTGGCGCGAAACCCTCCCCCCGATCCTCAAATCTCCGAAAAGCTCGCGCGCCTCGGCGTCGCGCTGGGTTCGTCCGATCCCGAACCGTCGCGTGACATCGCAACGGATGAAGCGATCGGTCTAGGCTTCCGGGACGCCGCCAGCGATATCACGGATGCTGCGCTCAAACGCCTTAGCAACACACAAGGCTGGAGAGCCCAACACGCGCCTCCGGAGGATGAGCTGGCGCTGACCCGGGCCGCCTTCGCCGCAACCAGCCTGGGCGCCCCAGCGCGTGAAGACGTCATCAGCTATATCTGCGACAGCGATAGCGAAGGCCGGCCCCTGCGAGGCTCGGTTCAATATCTCCTGGCGTTCGGCGTCGATGACGCGCCGCCGGCTGACGATGGCTGGAGCCTCGCGCTTCACTCTCCGCACAACAGCCGGGACCTGTCGGCCGAACCGCGCAGCCTTGATCGCGACGAGAACGTACGCACAGGCCCGGACGGCGTCGTCGAGATTCTGATTCAGCACGCCGCGCCGGGGATGGAAACGGCCAACTGGCTGCCGACGCCCTCGGCCGAGTTCACCCTGCTGCTGCGGCTGTATCGGCCCACCAAAGCGGTGCTGGAAGGCTTCTGGACCCCTCCGCAACTCACCCCCCTGCCCCGCACCCACGCCTCGTCTCAGGAGGGCCATTCCTCCTCACTTGGAGCTTCGTCATGACCCGGAAACTTGCATGGCTTGGAGCAGCGTTGGCCGTTCTGGCCACAACGGCTCAGCCGGCCCTGTCCCAACAGGCGGATACGCCGAGCGCCGTCGATCCTGCGGCCCTACAGGCGCTGCAGCGTATGAGCGCCTATCTGGGCACGCTCCAGGCTTTCGAGATTCAGGCCGCCACCAGCGCCGACATCGTCCTGGACGACGGTCAGAAGGTCCAACTCACTGAAGACGTCGTCTACAAGGTCAGACGGCCCGACGGCTTCGTGATCGAGCGCACGAACGCCTATAAGAACCGCCACCTCATCTATGACGGGAAGCAGCTCACGGTCTTCTCGCCCCGCACGTCCTACTACGGGCAGGTGCCGGCGCCGGCGACGATCCGCCAGACCCTCGACCTTGCCTCGGATCGCTATGGAATAGAGATTCCGCTGCGCGACCTGTTTCGCTGGAGCGAACCGGGCGGCGGACGGGTCTCCGACCTGAAGGAAGGGATTCTCGTCGGTCCCGCGCGCATCAATGGCGTCGACACCGATCAGTATGCGTTCCGTGACCAGGGCTTCGACTGGCAGATCTGGATTGCCCGCGGCCCGGAGCCTACGCCGCGCCGGATCGTCATCGTCGACCGATCCGATGAAGCTCGCCCCCAATTCACCGCCGATCTCGCCTGGAACGTCCATCCGAGCTTCGCACCAACGACCTTCGCCTTTCAGCCGCCCCCAGGCGCCAAGGCGATCCAGGTCGCAGCCCAAGGCCAGTGAGAGAGCAGGATGTTGAAAACTCATTTTACGGCGATCGGGCTCACAACCGTCCTGTTCGCACTTGCGCCAACGTTTGCTGACGCTCGCCCTAACGGCGTGCGCACGACCGCGCGCTCGAACATCCAGGGGCAAGGCGCTCACCGGGCGAACGTAGCCCGTCCGGCCGAGATGCACGCCGGCGGCGGGCGAGCCCCCGACATGGAGCGCCGCCAGGTGAACGCCGGCCGGGTCAACACCGCGCCTGTCGGCAACCGCGCCGTGAACCACAACGAGCGGATCAACACCGGCAACGTACGCGTCGGAAACAACGTCAATATCAACGTCGACGCCGACAACGGCTGGGGCTGGAACGGCGATCACCATCCGGTGGCGGCCGGCGTCGCCTTCGGCACGGCGGCCGCCGTAACCTCGGCGGCAGTCACCTCCGCCGTCGTCGGCTCGCGCTACTACGCGCTCCCGCCTGGCTGCGCCCCTTACCCGTACAGCGGCCTTACCTATTATAGCTGCGGAGGCGCTTACTATGCGCCGCGCTATGAAGGCGACACGGTGGTCTATGTCGTGGTCGACCGGCCCGGCTGACCCCATGAGTTGGATTGGTATTGTTTGTGCGCTCGCCCTGCCCGGCGCGGCGCTCGCCGAGTCGCCCGGCGAGAAGAACGACAAGAACCTCAGCATCGTGGCGATGCCGATCCCCATGTCCAACCCGGCGCTGGGCAACGGGCTCGGCGTCGCGGCCCTGGCGATCTACACGCCCGGCAGTTCACCCCAGCCGTGGATCAGCGGCGTGGGTGGGCTCTACACCGACACCAAGAGCTGGGCCGCCGCTGTTTTTCAGAAGGCCCACCTGGCGGACGACAAGCTTCGGATCACCGCAGGCGCCGGAGGCGGCGACTTCAAGCTGGACTTCTATGGTATCGGTGCAAACGCCGGGGCCCGCAATCGATCCATCCCGATCGACCAGCAGTCAATCGGGGGGCTGGCAGAGGCGCTCTATCGGGTCGCACCGCGAACCTATGCCGGTGTCCGCTATCGCGGCGCCAAGTTGAAGACGAGCATCGACCTCACACAGTTGCCGTTCCCCGACCTGGAGCTACCCCAACTGGAGCTGGACAGCCAGACGTCGGCCCTGGGCTTGGCCTTCGAGTTCGATAGCCGGGACAACGAATTTGCGCCACGCAAGGGCGTCTACGCCACTGGACAGGCGCTGCGGGCGGCCAAGGAAATCGGCAGCGACTTCGACTACACGCGGCTCCAGGTCGCGGTGAACGGCTACAAATCGCTATCGCCGAAATCGGCCATAGCCGGCCGGGTGTCACTCTGCGACGTCGGGCACGGCGCGCCATTCTACGACCTATGCATGTTCGGCCAAAACAACGATCTGCGCGGCTACACCGCGGGCCAGTATCGCGATCACTTCATGGCCGCGGCCCAGGTCGAGTATCGCAGGGACCTCTTCTGGCGCCTGGGCGCAGTGGCCTTCGTCGGCGTCGGCGGCGTTTCGCCGTCGATCGAGAAGTTCGGCTCGGCCCTGCTGCCGGCGGCCGGCGTAGGCCTCCGCCTTCGCGCCTCCAAGGCTTACGGCGTCAACGCCTCGCTCGACTTCGCCGTGGGCGACGACTCGCAAGCCTTCTACTTCTACATCGGCGAAGCGTTCTGAAG
>JAEXKM010000063.1 GCA_023445705.1 Pseudomonadota bacterium | reverse complement strand
AAAGTACGCCGTGCGCTGCGGCGGCGGCCTGAACCACAGGTTCGGGCTCGATGACGCCATCCTCATCAAGGACAACCATGTCGCCGCCTGCGGAGGGGTGGCTCAGGCCCTCGATCGCGCCCGGGCGGCCGCCGGCCACCTGATGAAGATCGAGGTCGAGGTCGACAGCCTAGATCAGCTCAAGGAAGCCCTGCCCTTCCGGCCGGACGTCATCATGCTCGATAATTTCAGCCTGGCCGACCTGTCGACCGCCGTGGGGCTCGTGGCGGGCCAAGTGGTGCTGGAGGCGTCCGGAGGGGTGAATCTTCAGACGGTCCGCGCGATCGCCGAGACCGGCGTCGACGTGATCAGCGTCGGAGCCCTGACCCACTCGGTCTCGGTCCTGGATATCGGCCTCGACGCTATCTAGGCCGTCGGAACAAGCCCTGCTCCGAGCGGTTCCTTCTGTTCCAACGGAAGGAAATCACCATGAGCAAAGCCCCTCCGATCCCCAAGGAACAACGCTCATTCCGGGACCAGCGGCCTGATATCCAGGGCGGAGCCCGGGATCGACGCGACGCCAAGACCGGCCTGCAATCTCCCGACCAGGGCGACGGCGGAGTGAACCTTCGCAACCAGGGTCGCCAAGGCAACATCCACCAGAACGTCGACGCCGTTCACGCCAAGACCCAGGATCGCTAGCCATGCCCGAGAAGCATCCGGCGACCGAGCGCTGGGGCGGCCCCGGCGCCAGCCACGAGAACGCCAAGCAGGCGCCGCCGCCTAAGGCGGATCCGCGCGCGCCCGGCGAGCCCACCAATACGCCCTACAGCCACGTTTCGGGTGGGGGCGGCGAACGCGATCGTCACCACGCCCACGACGTTAAAGGCAAGCGCGACACCCAGGAAAACTCGGCGGAACGGCGCAAACCGTGATCAAGCACGGCCGTTAAGCGTATATTGCGCATTTTTCGAGGAAACTCGCCGCCAGAGTTCGGGCGGCGTGATGAAGTTTCCGGTTTTCGAGTTTGACGACGGGTTCGACGGCGTTGCGCGCGCTGCGCGACGCATGTCCCTCTCACGCTGCCTGACCGTTGCGGTCTACTCCGTCCTGGTGGCGTTCACCCTGTCGCCCACCTTCGCGGTCGGCTGGGTAGCGTGCTTTCTGGTCGCCGAAGTCTGGAGTTGGGTAGGCACGCGACCGCACGGGCGCGGCGCGCCAACCACGGCGCAGCGCTTCTCCTATCTCGGGTCGGCCCTGGCCCTGAACCTCGTCTGGGTCGGGCTGGCGCTGGGTTACTGGTTCGCAGAGTTCTCGGGCTCCGAGTACTTCGCCCTGCTGATCTGGTCGGCCCTTCTCTTCAACGGCATCAGCCACGCCTATCGCTCGCCGCTCGCCTCGCTCACCTTCGGGGGGCCTAGCGGCCTTTGCATATTGCTGACGCCGCTGCTCGCGCCGCGGTTCGAGGGGGCCGAGCAGGTCTTCGTCGTCATCGGGGCGATGGTCTATGTCGGCTATGCCGTGATCTCCGCCTCCCGCGGCGTCCAGGCCGCCCGCGAACTCGCGGCCGCCGAGCGAGAGCTACGGGCCCAGACTGAGGAAGCCCAGGCCGCCAACCAGGCCAAGTCCGCCTTTCTGGCGATGATGAGCCACGAGCTGCGCACGCCGATGAACGGCGTCCTGGGCATGGCCCACGCCCTGGAACGCACCCCGCTCGACCAGCGACAGCGGGAATATGTGGAGACGCTGCTTCGCTCGGGCGGCGGCCTGATGACGATCCTCAACGACGTCCTCGATCTGGCGAAGATCGAGAGCGGCAAGTTCGACATTCAGTCCCGACCGTTCGAGCTGCGGCAGGTCGTGACCCGCGCCGCGGACCTGTGGACCCAGGCCGCGCGGGAGAAGGGCCTGATCTTCGTGTGCGAAATCGACCACCTCGCCCACGACTGGTGCGCGGGGGACGACGCCCGCCTCAGGCAGATCCTCCAGAACCTGCTTTCCAACGCGGTGAAGTTCACCAGCCAGGGCGAGGTCAGGCTCGCCGTTCGGCCGGCCCAAGACGGCATGGTGATGTTCGAGGTTTCCGACACTGGGATCGGCATCGACGAGGCGGCGCTGGGCCGGCTGTTCGAAGGGTTTAGCCAGGGGGATTCCAGCATCTCGCGCCGCTTCGGCGGCACCGGTCTGGGTTTGGCGATCTCGCGCCAGTTGGCCAGGCTGATGGGCGGGGACATCCAAGTGGCCAGCGAGCTCGGCAAGGGCTCGCGTTTCGTTCTGACCCTACCGCTGGCCGAGGTGGCTCCGCCGGTGCGGCAGGCGGTGGACGCGACCGGCGCCCCGGTCGTTCAGCAACTGCAGGTGCTGGTCGTCGACGACAATCCCACCAACCAGGAAGTGGCCCGCGCCCTCCTCGAGGCGATCGGGGCCCTGGTCGACACGGTGTCCAGCGGGCTGGAAGCCCTTGCCTCGCTGGAGCACCGGCAGTTCGACGTGGTGCTTATGGACATCCACATGCCCGGCATGAGCGGGATCGAGACGTTGGAGGCCATTCGCGCCAGCGGTCGGTCCACACTCCCGGTGGTCGCCCTCACCGCCGACGCCATGAGCGGTGAGCGCGATCGCCTGCTGGCCCTGGGCTTCAATGGCTATGTGAGCAAGCCGATCGAACCGGCGGCGCTGGTGCGGGTCCTGGCCGCCTGAGGCTCAGGGCGCCGGTTGCAGTCGGGACGCCGCCTCCTGCGCGGCCGCGACGCGTGTAGTCACGAGCGAACTCAGCCGCGCCTTCACCGCCTCGAGCACCGCAGGCGGCGCGAGCTCCGGACGGCCGGCGTTGAACGGCGGCGACGGCGCGTACTCCAGGTCCAGTTGGACCGACTGCGCAAAGGTCTCGCCGGCGAGCTCTGCAGCGACCACGAAGGCGAAGTCCAGCCCGGCCGTCACTCCGCCGCCGGTGATCACCTTGCCGTCACGCGCCACGCGGCTGTCGTCGACGATGGCGCCGAAGGGGACGAGAAGCTCGCGCCAGGCCCAGTGACAGGCCGCCCGCTTGCCCGTGAGGAAACCCGCGGCCGCCAGGATCAAAGAGCCCGTGCAGACGCTGGTGAGGTAGCGGGCGTCGGCGCCGAGCCGGCGGATCTGCGCCATGAAGTCCTCGTCGAGCATGGCGTCCGTGGCGCCGAAGCCGCCGGGCACGCAAAGCACGTCGCAGCGCTCGACCTTGGCCAAGTCGGTGAGGTTCGCAAAGGTCAGGCCCTCGGCGCTGATGTCCGCGCCGCCCATGGAGGCCACGATCACGTCCGTATCAGGCAGGCGCGAAAGCACCTGGTGAGGACCGGTGAAGTCGAGATGGGTGACGTTCGGATAGAGCGGAATGACGATCTGCAGCCGGGACATCGCGGTTCCTCATGATTGACGAGGACAGGATTACGCGCTTAGCGTTCGGCAGGAATGACTATAATCCCTCGTTTCAGGCCATGCGCACGCTGGATATTCTGATCTTCCCGGGCTTCCAAATCCTCGACGCCACGGGCCCCATCGCCGCCTTCGAGATCGCCGACCGGATGGCGCCAGGCGCCTACAGGATGCGGATCGTCGCGCTGGAGCCTGGACCAGTTGCTTCGTCGTCCGGCGTCTCGATCCTGGCGCAGGAACTGCCGGAAGCCGGGGCGCATACGCTGATGATCGCGGGCGGCGACGGAACCCGAGCCGCAGTCTCGTGCGATCGGACCATCGGCTGGGTGCGGACGGCGGCGGCCAGTGCAACCCGCGTCGCCAGCGTCTGCTCCGGAGCCTACATGCTGGCCGAAGCCGGCCTGCTGGACGGGCGCCGTGCGACGACCCACTGGCAGCGCTGTCCCGACTTTGCGCGACGCTATCCGAAGGTGAGCCTGGAATCGGACCGCATCTTCGTCCGCGACGGTGCGGTTTGGACCTCCGCGGGCATCACCGCCGGCATCGACCTGTCGCTGGCGCTGATTGCGGAAGACCTCGGCGAGGAGATCGCCCGCGCCGTCGCCCAGCAACTGGTGGTCTATTACCGGCGGCCAGGCGGGCAGTCGCAGTTCTCGGCCCTGCTGGAGATGGGGGGCCAGGGCGGCCGGTTCTCGGCCCTGCTCGACTGGATCCGCGAACACCTGGCCGAACCGATGGGCGTAGAGGCCCTCGCCGACCGCGCCGCCATGAGCCCGCGGAACTTCGCCAGGGCGTTCGTCGCGGAAACCGGCGTCACCCCCGCCAAGGCCGTGGAACGGCTACGGCTGGAGGCGGCCCGCGTGCAGGTCGAGGATACGGCCGCGCCGATCGACAAAATCGCGCGCGGGACCGGCTTTCGAGATCCCGAGCGGATGCGGCGCGCGTTCATGCGCGCCTTTGGACAGCCACCCCAGGCCCTGCGGCGAACCGCACGGGCCTAACCTTAGTCCTCGCCGACGAGAGCCTCGGCGATCGGCTTGGCGGCGATCGGCTTGGCGGCGGTCGGCTGCTGCGGCGGGAAGTTGAGCTTCGGCGCGACGACGTCCTTCACCGGCTCCACCTTCACGATGTCAGCCTTCACCTCAGCCGTCTTCAGGACCGCAGCCTGCATGGTCTGCGAAATCTTGATATCCTGCGGCGGCGGGGCGGCGGTCAGGCTGGCATAGATCACGCGGTCGTCGCCCTTGGGCGAAATGCGCTGACCGCCTTTGCCCGGACGATAGAAGACGTGCATACCGACCTCGGCCGTCCGGATGAGACGCGGGCCCCAGTTCGGCGCGACGTTGACCGTATGGAAGTGCGTGGCGTCGCCGATCCCAGCGACCACCTTGCCTTCAAGCGCGCGGCTGGCGACGCGCTCGGCGCGCGCCCAGGCCGTCGGCTCCCGCGAGCGACGCATCGAGCCGTCGCAGGCGAAGCTGAACTGGCAGCCGACGCGCTTGCCAGCGCCTTGGAAGACGACACTGCAGATGCTCTTGGGGAAGGCCGGATTATGGACGCGGTTCAACACCACCTGGGCGACCGCCGCCTGCCCGGCCGGGGTTTCGCCACGAGCTTCGTAATAGACCGCCTGGGTCAGGCATTCGAGTTCGCGCGAGCCGTTGAGCGCCCCGGCGGCGCGTGTCGGCGCGCCCTGCGCAGGATCGATCTCGCCGCGGAGGCGGACCAGACGTGCGGGGCTCTCGGGCTGGCGTTCCAGATAAGCGGCGATAATGGAGTTCTGACGCTCGCGCTGCGCCGTCTCGGCGCTGACGAACGGGTCGTATTGGCTGGCGATACGTAGCATTCCTGGGGTCATCGCAGCGGCCTGCCGCTGTAGAACAGACTCCGAGAAGCCGCCGGCCGCCGCCTCCGCAATGCGCGAGGCCCTGGCGTAGTCGGTTGCGGTGCGGGCCATTCCGCCCGCCATGTAAGCTGCGCCCAGGGCCAGGCCAATGCCCGAACCGATCAATGCGGCGCATGTCGACGCGCGCCAATCGGCGCGGGCCTTGGATACCAGTTTCAAGAAGATCGTCCCGTGTGGCGAGGGCGATGCGCCCCCCGACATCGTCGCCACGTGCGCCCCTGCTCATGCTGGCGGCGTCGCGGCAGAGAGCCTGTCGATTACACGTGGAGTGACAGGCTACGGCGAAGTTGGCGCGGTTTATCGCTGCCGTAGAGCCTCAAGGCAAGGTGCTATTGGGTCGCAGCACCGATTTTTTCGGAATCTGTTAACTCTGGAAGGCGAAATCGAGGGAACCTAAGCTGGGCTTTCCCGTTGCCGCGGCAGCGCTTTTTCGCCTTTGGAGTAGCTTGATGCGTAAGACGTTCAGCCTGATCGCCGCGGGCCTGTTGATGAGCCTGTTGGCGGCGTGCGGGCACAATGTCGAGCAACGAGCCGCGACCGGCGCCGTCGCC
>JAEXKM010000452.1 GCA_023445705.1 Pseudomonadota bacterium | reverse complement strand
GTCGAGGACGCCCTCGCTAACTTGGCTGCCCGTATTGGCGAGGAAGCGCTCTTTTGTGGCGACCCGTCGCTGCAGATGTCGCCGGCGGAGGCAGGCGGGCTGAAGGGCGCGCATGTCGTAGGCTGCTCAAAGACTGCGCTGGAAGCGCTCGCGATCATCGTCACCGAGGGGGAGGGCGCCCCCGGTGAAAATACCAGCTCCCACTTCTCGCGTTTCATCAAGATCCGCGACGAGTACCGGACGTTGTTGGCGAGGAATCCGGACTTCGAGCCCGCGCATCCCGCCGCAATCAATCCCGCCCTGCGCCGCCCACCGACATCGGCCGGCCGCGTGTGGATCCAAGACGAAGAGACTGCCGCGGTCGCCGACCTCGGCAACGCAGTCTATGAAACGCTGGTGCGGCTGCTCGGCCATTCTTACAGCCTCCCGAGCCCCACCCCCGAGAAGGCCTTTAGCGTGCGCACCGCGATCGGCCTCATGCGGGCCCTGACGTTGCTGGCTGAAAGCGTCGCGCGGCGTCCGGCCGGCGAGTCGTATCCAAAGTCCAACGGCGGTCTCTCCTTCGTCGCCCTGCGCGACGCTGCGCCATTGCCTGCGGGGAAAAGCACCCGCCTGCTGTTGACGGAACGGCTCCAGGAGCTTTCGGCCGGCGCTACGGCCTTGGACCAGATCGACCCCCGCCTATCCCGTGCCGCCGGGATCCTGCAGTCCCTCTCGCAGAGTGCGGACGAGGCGCTCGCCACACGGTCGTTGGCCTAAGCCGCGAACACAACGGGAATGGTTGTGGGGGACTGACCAGATCGGGTCCCCGCACCCAAGATCAGACAGCCCCTGGATAAATCCCAGGGGCTTTTTCGTGCGCCAAGCACAACATGCCGCAAGCGGACGGAATGCCAACTTCCGTCTTGGCGCCAGGCGGTCACTCGGCCGGCTGATCGGCCGGTGATCGAAAGCGGAAGGCTCGAAAAGTCACTGCGGGGTGAAAGCAGACCTTGATGCAGCGCAAGGCCGCCTCGAAAGCTCGCGCCGTCCTCGGCAGGTCTCAGGCGGTCGCAGTCGGTCAAGGTCCGGAATGCGCCAGCCTGCGCAGGCTTCGGCCGCTACATCCGCGCAATGACCCAATCCCATGACGATCAGAACTCGCCTAGCCTGGACGCGGGCAGGATCCTGTACCTGGCCTTGGCTGCGGCCGTCGCGACATCTACGAGCTATACGGTCCAGCCCGAGCTAGCGCTGATCGCGGCGGACCTGAAAGCGTCTCTCGCCGCGACCAGCGCCGCCGCCGGCATGCCCATCATCGGCTATATGCTGGGGTTGGCGCTGTTGACGCCGCTTGTCGATCGGGTCCCTGCCCACGTCCTGATCCCATTGCAACTCGCAGCACTCGCTGGCGCTTTAGCCCTGTCGGCGCTTGCGCCCTCGGTAGGCGCCTTCGGAGCGGGCCTCCTGCTGTCGGGAATCTGCGCGAGCACCGGCGCGCAGATGAGCACGCTGGCGGCCAAGCACTCTGCGCCCGAACGGCAGGGGCGGGCTCTGGGAAGCGTGACCGCCGGCATATCCGCGGGGGTCCTTCTGGGCCGACTGCTCGGCGGTGGACTGACCGACGCCGTCGGTTGGCGGGCCATGTTGGGTCTCGTCGCCACAGCCTGCCTAGTCTGCGCCGTCCTCGGTCGGGTGCTACTGCCGCGCAATGCCCCACATGCGCCAAACTCTTGGCTTTCGGGACTCGTATCTGCGCCCCAGCTTCTACGCGCACATCCGGAGCTGCTGATCGCGGCCGGCGCAGGCGCATTGTGGTTCTTCGCCTTCAGCTTGGTCTGGGTGGGCGTTTCGCTCGCCCTCTCGCTGCCGCCCCATAGCCTTGCGCCTACGGTCGTCGGCCTCTATTCGCTTGCCGGCTTGGCCGGCATGGCCGCAACGCCCTGGGCCGGACGTCTGGCGGACCGTTTCGGAAGCCAGGCGGTCGTAATGACCGGGCTCTTCCTGGCCTTGGCCTGCACCCTCGCTGTGGGGATCGAATTGGGCGTCGCGCCTCTGACTTTGGCCGCCCTGGCGCTTTTCGACGTGGGACTGTTCAGCGCGCAGGTCGCAAACCAGCGCCGCGTCCTGCGCCTGGACCCGCTCCGACCGGCGCAGCTCAACAGCATCTATTTGGTCATCTACTTCGTCGGTGGCAGCCTAGGGGCGGCCGCCGGTGGCCCGATCGTGTCGGCCTACGGCTGGTCGATCGCCGCCGGAACGGCCGCTCTGGCGATGATCCTGGCGCTTGTCCTCTACGGCCGCTGTGCGCGGCCTGCGGAGGGAGGCGGCGCCTCGTCACCGGCGCCAGGGGAGTAAGGCTGACCTGGCCGGGGCGTCGCCCAGCGGGCCGCCGCCCAGGTTTTGAACGCCGTGCGCTGGGGCGATGGGGCGGGCGTTCTGGAGGGACGGGGTTGTGTCCGCTGTTGGGAGGGGCGGGAAGGGACGCGGACCTTTTAGGACGAACGCCCGCTGGCAGCCGTCAGTGCGTAATGAAGCCGAACGCAGCCCCGGTCCAAGGTCTGCGCGCTGATGAGCTTTGGGCTGGCCTGGAAACCGGTCGCGGGGAATAGGGGTGTGCCGCCGCCGATCAGTTCCGGCATCACATAGATCTCTATCTCGTCGAGCGCGCCGCGCTCCATGAAGGCCATCTGCAGCCGCCCGCCGCCAAGCATCCAGACATCCCCATCCTCAAGATCTCGCAGTTCGGTAATGAGCGAGTCCACGTCGCTGCAGGTCTCAAGCGCTCCTTTCGGGCAGGGGATCGGCCGCGAAGTGACGACGATCGCCCGCTGGTGGTCGTAGGCCCACGGCGCCGGATCCTTCGCGATGAAGTCGTATGTACCGCGCCCCATGACGACCGTGCGGATGCGCTTCAAAAAGGAGCCGTAGTCGTACTCCCGAAGGTCCATGCCGTCGTAGCGGAAGAGCCAGTCCAGCCGATCGCCAGGCGCGGCGATGAAGCCATCGAGGCTTGCTGCGATGTATCCCAGAATCTTCGCCATGCGCGGCGGCCCCTTCAATATAAACGACTATTCGTTTATAAAGCGGCATGGCTCGAAGCAAGACGATTCCCGACGAAGTTCTGCTCGACAGGCTAGTGGTCGCCGTAATGACGTACGGCCCGTCGGGCCTGTCGTTCGCCAACGCGTCGAAAGCCGGCGGCTTAGCGGCGGCGACCCTGGTTCAGCGCTTTGGGAGCCGCGATGCGATGTTGGAGGCGGTCCTCCTTCGAGCATGGGATCAGTTAGATGAGTCCACCGCCGCCGCCGACGCATGGGCTTCGCCCGATCCTGCCGGAGCGATTGAGCTTCTACTGCGCCTGACGAATTCGGGGGCGGCCCAGTACGACTTCACGGACGGCCTGCTCCTGCTACGTGAAGACATCCTGAACCCTGTTCTGCGCGCCCGAGGGGCGGCATGGAGTTCGCGCCTCACCGAAACGCTCAGCCGTCGGCTTGGCAAAGACCGAGGTCGCGCGACCCAGCTTGGCTGGCAGATGGCAGGCCTCTGGCAGGGAACCCTTCTCTGGTGGGCCTTCCGACGCGACGGCGACCCGAAGGAAAAGGTCCGAGAGATTCTGGAGGGCTGGGGCCGAACCGCGGGGGTCTTGGAGGCTCGCCCCCGTCAGTGAAGGCAGACCTTACCTGAAGACCGCCTTCGGGCCCGGTGCTCATGTCCGGAATTGATGCTGTGGACGGCTCCCCGCTCGCGGGAGCGTGCGGACACACAGCCTTCGCCGCACCAAGGTGGCGTTGCTCTACAAGAAGACTGGCGACCTAAGAGCCTGCCAGCTGCTGCTCGGAAACCGGAGCTGGAGAGCACAGTCCGCTATCTTGGAATCGAAGTGGACGACGCGCTGTCGATCTCCGACCAGGTCGATCTCTGACCCTTAGGCGGGAACGCGCAATGCGGACCCGCCAAACGTCGGCGAGGGATGGTTAGCGGGCTTTCGGTGCGCCAGGCAGACCCGCACAAATCTGCTCATCTGCGAAGTCGGCACCTGCGTCGCCGAGCCAACGGCTGAACCACGTGTTCGTCACTAGGTCCGGCATCTTCGAGACGGCAAGTTCCATTTGCTGCAGCCGCCGCATGTCAGTCGCCATATCCCCTGACGATCGCACAACGAGGGCGTCAGGTCGGGTCCGAGCCACCCCATCGTCCCACCATTGTAGCCGCCGAAAGCAAACCCCGGTTGTTCCCCGCGCTCGTTCGGTTGAGCCGTCAGATTGGGAACAACCAGCTAATGCGGCCACGAAACTCAACAGGATTGCCTTGCGGGCGAACAGCATAGCTTCCAACCCTATCGAGAGATGTGACGTCGGCAATGGGTGGGAAGCGGACGCTATTTTTCCGCCGCTCAGCGAGCTTCGCGTCCACGGCGGCGCAGTCACCCGGATAGGCCGCGACGAACTTCGGCTCGTCGAAATCAAAGATGGAGCGCCAGACGACCCCCGGCTCGTTCACAGCGTGCCCCATATCAAGCGGGTCCGCGCGCGTCGGTCCGACGCCCGTCAGGATTTCCATGTCGTCGCTGGTTTCAAGGTTGCCATCGCGGTCCGCCACGACGGCCTTAAGTTCCGCCTCGCCCTTGAAGGCCTGAGGCCGCGGTCGCGTGATTATGTAGAACGGCCCCTTCTTCGGCAGAGACGGTTCCTGCGCACCACCTAGTTGCGGCATCCCATTAATGTAGATTTGGGCAAGCTTCCCGTCGCGGCTGTAATCGGCTGATATGTTCCAGCGCCAGACGTAGTAGCTGCAGAGATCGATGTCGTAGATGTACTTCTCGACGTTTGCCTGGCGTGGATGGGCGACGAGCGTCGCGCCACCCTGATCCACAAAGATAGCCCTCACATGATCCCGCGTGGAGTTCGTTGAGACGGCCCTGACCACCTCGGCCTTCATGTCGTCGTAGCTAACCTCGGCCTCGAATCGGAACGGGCCGGCTTCAGCTGGAGACGTCTGAACCGCAGTCGCGGCTATGACCGAAAGTGCCAAGATGTTCATGATGCCCCCAGCGGATCACACTGGAGCTTGGGTAACATGGATCGGCTGGAGGTCCGCAATGGGTCGATTTCAGACGCTGACCTGTCGCCGGAATGCGGACGCTGGGTGGATCGGGGGCGCGCCAACGTGGCTGAGACCTCACGCGCAACATTCCGGCCCGTGCGTGTCGGAGCAGGCGCTTCTCATTCGTCCTTTGCGAGGCCTCAGCGTGGCCAGTGCAAAGGAGACGCGCCATGTCGATCACCCTCTATGAATTGCAGCCCACTCGCTCGGCTCGCGTTCGGTGGACCCTCTTGGAGCTCGGCGTGCCGTTCGAGAGCGTGGAGGGCCCCGAGGTCTTCGCCATGCCCGAACTCGCCGCGATCCACCCGCTCAGCAAGCTGCCAGCGCTGTGCGACGCCGGCCGGCCGCTTTTCGAGTCGGCCGCGATCTGCAACTGGCTCGCCGACAGCCATCCCCGAGCTGGTCTCGTCGCTCCCTCCGGCACATGGGCGCGCGCCCTGCATGACCAGTGGGTGGCCTTCACCCTGTCCGAGATCGAAGCCTTCATCTGGCATACGGCGCGAAACCTGTTCGTTCTGCCGGAAGAAGAACGCATCCCGGCCGTATTCCCGCAGAACGAAGCCGCGGCCAAGCGCGGCCTCGCCGTCCTCGACAACCAGTTGCGTGACAAGGAATGGCTAGTCGAAGACCGCTTCTCGCTGACGGACATCTTCGCCGGCTACGCGGCCTGCTGGGCTCAGTGGCAGGGGATGATCGCCGACCTTCCGAACATCACGGCTTATGTCGAGCGGCTGCAGGCCCGACCGCACTGCACCTACCAGCAGCCCGTCTAGCGACGCGCTCGAAGCCGGGCGCACCAACACAGAGCGGGCAAGCGTCCGCTCTGGGAACGGGCGTCGTGTTCTCCTCCTGGCGCGGAGCTGCGCAAAGGCGTGGCTGCCGCTCTGCTCGAGCGGATGTCGAAGAGGCCCAGGCGCGCGGCCTCACGCGGCTGAGCCTCGAGACCGGCGTTGGCGCGCCGTTCGAGCGCTAGCAGAATCTGAAATAGTCCGTCGCCGGTCCGCCTGAGGTTTGGCTCGCCACAGGTCAGGGTACTGCCCTTTGCCTCACTTGCCTTAGGGGCGCCTTTGTCGCCAGGCCATTCCCGAAGCACTCCCATTCCAACAGGCATGGAGAGGAATGAAAAAGACTTGGATCGCTTAGGTAAAGCTCAGCCACGCCATGAGCGTGTCTCCTTCGTGGCCTTGAGGGCCGCTCGCATTGCAGCGAGCGGCGTCCGGTAGAGGTCGGGCAGGTACGCGCCGTCCAGACTGGCCCAGCAGCGCTGGGCGCCCTCGCGGACGAACCCGACCCGAATGCGGCGCGAGCGGTCTAGATAAATCCGCCGGCCGTGCCGGTCGAACGCTTGAAACGACGCGTTAGGGGCCGGCCGCAGCACATCGCCCGGTATCAGGCGCCACCCTGAGTTCATTGGCCCGGGTTCCAGGGGAGGGTGATGACCGGCGCCTGCCCGAAGCCGGCGCAATTGCAGATCATGACCCTCCCGGTCCGATCGAAGTCCCTCGGAAAGATCAAGCTCATCCGCTTGTAATGCTCGTCTTTGCCGGGTTTGAGCCACTGGCGCGCGAGCAATTCAGCCCTGAGCGCGATCGCCGCCTCCGGCGCCAGCTTGGCCTTTCGGACGAAGGTTTCGGCGCTCACATAGTTCACGTCGCGCATGACTTTCTGCGCCGTTCCCGGCGTCACACCGGCGATAAGTGCTTTGTGGTCGATCTGCGTCGCTCTAGCCTCCATTCGAGATCGAAGACATGCGCAAAGGCCTCTGTCGATCCGTTCGATAACCCAGGAGGCGAGCCTGACGCGACGTCGATGATGGCAGCCTCGGCGCGCTTGCTGCGCGGGCCCGCTCAGGGTCGGATTCGGTCACAGGCTTCGGTACCGACGAGGAGCATTGGCCTCCGCGCGTGGGCGCCGGCATCTCAAAACGTCGGCCGCCACAACAACGCATGTCGGCAACGACTGCACGTCGGTCTTGCAGAAGGCCGTCGGCTGGCAGTGCAGCCGGGGATGGCGAAGTCGTCAGCCCGCGAGGCGGTTTTCCTTGACCTCGGCGGCGCTCCTGACGATTTTCGTCCCAGATATCAGGCCGCTCAGCGGCCAGGCCGCGCCCTTGAGGCGAATTCGGTCCGGCGTCCGTCGATAACCTGACGCCACGACACCTCAATCTGATTGGAGGCCGCCGTGGCGAACCAGACTGCGCCCAATTCTTCGAACGAGAACCCATTCCCTATCAGGAAGCCGTCGTCGATGTTGCGCGACTTCCTGCAGCAGGAGGCTTCGGGCGGCTATGTGCTCATGGGGGCGGCGGCGCTTGCGCTTTTGGTCGCGAACACGCCGTGGGCCAGCATCTACTTTGCCATGCTGGACCACCATCTCAAGGTCGGGATCGGCTCGCTGGCGCTCGATGAAAGTGTGCTGCACTGGATCAACGACGGCCTGATGGCGATCTTTTTCCTGCTGGTCGGGCTGGAGATCAAACGCGAGGTGCTTGATGGGCAGTTGTCGCGGCCTTCGAGGATCGTGCTTCCCGGCCTGGCGGCGCTCGGCGGCGTCGCTGTCCCCGCAATTATCTATCTGGCTTTCAACGCCGCCAATCCGGAGAGCCGGGCCGGATGGGCCATTCCTTCAGCCACCGACATCGCCTTCGCCTTGGGCGTACTGGCCCTGCTTGGGGACCGGGTTCCGACTTCCCTGAAAATCTTCCTGACCGCCATCGCGATCATCGACGACCTGGCGGCGATCATCATTATCGCGATCTTCTACACCGCCGAGCTCCACGTGGAGGCGCTGCTCAGCGCAGGACTGGTCCTCGCGGTGCTGACCGCTTTCAACCGGCTTAGGGTGGCCGTGCTTTGGCCGTATCTGCTGGGCGGCCTGGTGATGTGGGTCTTCGTATTGGAGTCCGGCGTTCACGCCACCCTGGCTGGGGTAGCGCTGGCGATGGTGATCCCATTGCGCAAGAGCCCGGCGGCGCCTGACGATGCCGCCTCGCCGCTGCACCGGCTCGAGCACGCGCTGCACAAGCCCACCGCTTTCCTGATCGTTCCGCTGTTCGGGTTCGCCAACGCCGGCCTCTCCTTCGCCGGCGTCAGCCCCGCGAACCTGGTCGACCCTGTCCCTCTTGGCGTAGCGCTGGGCTTGTTCTTCGGTAAGCAGCTCGGTGTGTTCCTGACCGCCTGGGCCATCATCCGCATCGGCTGGGCGCAGATGCCAAAGTATGCCTCTTGGGGGCAGCTCTACGGCGTCGCCGTGCTGTGCGGCATCGGTTTCACCATGAGCCTGTTCATCGGCAATCTGGCCTTCGCCGACCCTCACCTCATCGATGAGACGAAGCTCGGCGTGCTCGCCGGATCTCTCGTCTCGGCGCTACTCGGCGTGGCCATCTTGCGCATCGCAAAGCCTGACGCTCCCAAGTAGCGCGGGTCCGCGTGTCCTAGGTTTCCGTCTGGAGGCCTGCGATGGTCCTGCTCTGACCTGCGATTGCCGGCCCTGACGTCCGCTACGGATCGGATTCGTTCGAACGCGACAGTCACGCAAGATGACCTTCGAAAGAGTCCGCTCTTAGCCTCACGGTCAATGTCTCTTGGCGAGGAGCTGACTTGCGGCGGTCCTCCGATCTGTTTCCCAGAAGCGAACGTTGTCGAGCCCCGGGAGGGCGGTTTGCGGACCATCGGTGCATAGAACGATGTTACGCCTTATAATTGTAAGGACGTGGATATCTCACTCGGTTTAGTTGTGCGTTCACCATCACCCCTGCATTGTCACCTGATGTCAGTGCGGGGCGCGGTCTGAGTGTCCCATTTGTTTGGGGCGTGTCGGATGTCGCATGTGCGTAGCAAACCGGTGCCGGAAGCGGCCGGGAAACAAACCCGCCGGCGTTGGAGCGGCGCGTCAGTCCTCGCCCTGGCGACCGCGCTCGCGCTTCCCGCTTACGCTGCGGACTACACGGCCGGTTCGGAAGCGGAGCTGCTCTCGGCGCTCACGACCGCCGGCGGCAACCCGGATCTACAATCAACGATCACGCTGACGGGGAATATCGCGCTCACAGCTCCGCTGGCGCTCCCCAACAAGTCGATCCAGATTGATCCCGGCGGCTTCATTCTCACCGGCCTGACGGTCAATGGTGCGAGCCCCCTGGCGCTGCTCGGTCCCGGCATAGCCCCGCTTCAGGGCGCGAGCACCGTATCGGACTTCCGCGTCTCGGCGGGCGAAGCGAGGCTGCTAGGCGGCGCGTCCGCAGCCGTCAGCAATCTCACCAATATCACCAGCACCGGGAAACTGGTCGTAAATGGGGTTGGTAGCGTCCTGACGACGGGCTCCTTGGCCGTCTCCAATCCGGGGTCAACGACCGCTGTCCATGTGCAGAACGGAGGGCGCATTCACGCGACATCCACCGCCGTCGGGGGCCTGGGTCAATCCGGTGCGATGGACCTGCAGGTGACGGACGATGGGTCGCGGCTGGATATCGACACCGGCACGACGACCTTCGGAGGCGGTACGAACACCTCGTCCTGGGTCATTTCCGATGGCGGCGCGGGCACCATCGGCGGCCCGCTCATCATGGGTTCGCAAACCTCATCCGGCAGTGTGCCTTCGCTGAAAGTCACTGGTGAGGACTCGTCCCTCACGCTCGCCAGTCTCACACTCTGGCGCGGGACTTTCGGCGTCCTCGACGGTGCGGAGGTGTCCATCGGCGGCGGCTTTGGTTCGGGACCACGGATCGGCGCCGGCTCTGCGATCACCCTTGTGTCGGGCGCTGGCTCCCGCCTCATCGTCAATGGTCAGACGAGCCTTGGCGCAAACGCTCCTGGCTCGAACGGCGCCAGCTATCTCACCCTGGCCGACGGCGGGGTGCTGGAAGCCCGGGGCAATTTCACTCTGGGCGCGAATTTCGCCGCCACGACTGGGGTGCTGAACATCGGCGGCTCGGAAGGAGGGGCGGCGGAGGCGGCAGGCTTCCTCCAAACCGTCATGCTCACCGTTGGCCCTGGAACTGGGCGGCTGAACTTCAACCACACGGAAACCGACTATGAGTTCGCTCCGCGGATTACCGGCTCTGGAGCCATCAGACAGGTCGCAGGCGTTACTCATCTGACTGGAGACAGCTCGGGCTTCAGCGGTATGGCCACCATCTCCGGCGGAAAGCTGCATGTGAACGGGGACTTCGGCGGCTCAGTTGCGGTGGAGAGCGGTGGAACGCTGGCGGGGGTTGGCGCGATCGGCGGCAATGTCTCGGTGGCCGACGGCGTGATCGCCCCCGGCAACAGCCCTGGCACCCTCACCATCGCCGGCAACCTGGCCCTGGATCCAGCCTCGGTGCTCGACATGGAGTTCGGGCTGTCGAATGTGGTCGGCGGGCCGATGAATGACCTGATCAAGGTCGGCGGCGACGTGCGCCTGGACGGCACGGTCAACGCTTCGCTTACCGCCGGCGGGTCGTTCGAGGCCGGCCTCTACCGCATCATCTCCTATGGCGGGACCTTGGACGACCAGGGCCTGACCGTCGGAGCGACGCCGCCCGGATCCACCGTGCTGCTGCAGACGGCGCTCGACGGCCAGGTGAACCTGATCAACACCGGCGGAATGACGGTCAACTTCTGGGACGGCGCTAGCGTCGTCGGCCCCGGCGACGGCCTCATCGGCGGCGGCAATGGCGACTGGACGACCACCAACGGCAACTGGACGACCGAAACCGGGGCGTTCAACACCGTCTATACCCCGGGCGACCTCTTGATCTTCTCCGGCGCGCCAGGTGCGGTGACCGTCGATATGGTCAGCATCGGGACGGGCGGCCTGCAGTTCGCCGCGGACGGCTATCGCCTGACCGGCGGCTCGATCTCGATGGATGCGGGGGCGCGGACCTTCCGCGTCGGCGACGGATCCGAGGACGGCCGGAACTATGTAACGATCATCGACTCCCCGATCACCGGCCCCGGGGCGGGTCTGACGAAGACGGACCTCGGAACGCTGATCCTGAACGGCGCCAACACCTATTCGTTCGCGACTTCCGTCAATGCCGGCACGCTGATCGTTAATGGCTCAATAGCCGGCGGCGCTTCGGGAACGGTCGTCAATGTGAATGGGACGATCGGCGGAACGGGGCAAATCCGCGGCGGCGTGGTTTATGGGACTCTGGCGCCCGGCGGCCTTACGACCCCGGGCACGCTGACCCTCAACGGACAACTCTCGCTCAGCGCCGCCGCTGAGCTGCGTTATCGACTGGGTCAGGCCGATACCGCAGGCAGCCCGCTCAATGACCTCACTGTGGTCAATGGCCCATTGACCCTGGACGGCACGCTGAACGTCACGCAATCGGCGGGCGGCAGTTTCACCCAGGGCGTCTATCGCCTGATCGACTACACTGGGGCGTTGTTCGACAACACCCTCGATGTGGGAACCCTGCCGACCGGGTTCACGGGCGTGATCCAGACCTCCATCGCCAATCAGGTCAACTTGATCGCCACGGGCGCTGTGACGCCGCCGCCAGCCGGCGGCGGTGAGACCGAACCGCCGCCCCCTCCGCCACCGCCACCGGTGTTCAACTTCTGGGACGGCGACAACGGGGTCGGCGGCGACGGAACGATCACCGGCGGCGACGGGATCTGGCGCGCCAGCTCCAACAACTGGACCTCCGCTGATGGCCTGGCGAACGCTGGCTATGAAAAAGGCCTCTTTGCGATCTTCGCCGGTGCGGGCGGCGTGGTCGCAGTTGACGGTTCGGAAGGCGAAATCAGCGTCGGCGGCCTGCAATTCGCCGCCGACGGCTATCGCCTCGCCGGTGACGTCGTCGCCCTGGAGGCCGGCGAAGCGCTCGTCCGCGTCGGCGACGGCACGAGCGCAGGTGCGCAGTTCACCGCCACCATCGCCTCCGAACTGACCGGCGCCGGCCAGCTCGTTAAGGCCGACGGCGGAACCCTGGTCTTGACCGGCGCCAGCACCTACTCGGGTGGCACGGTCGTCAGCGGCGGCGTCCTGCAGCTAGGCGCCGGTGGGACCTCTGGCTCGATTACCGGCGACGTGGCCGTGGACGGGACGCTGGCGTTCAACCGTTCGGACGCGGCGACCTTCGCCGGGGCGTTGTCCGGCGGCGGGACGTTGCTGCAGGTCGGCTCTGGGACAACAACCCTTTCCGGTGACAGCCCGGCCTTCACCGGTCGTACCGAGGTGCGCAACGGCGCCCTGTCGGTGACGGGCGTCCTGGGCGGCCACCTCGAGATTCTTGCAAACGGGCGCCTGAGCGGGACTGGCCAGCTGGGCGCGCTGACCAACCGCGGGATCATCGCCCCCGGCCTCAGCGTGGGGACTTTGACCGTCGCTGGTGACTACGCCGGTGCTGGCGGAACGCTGGAGATGGAAGCCGAGCTCGGCGACGACACCTCCCGCGCCGATCGGCTGGTTGTGCGTGGCGCCACCTCTGGCCCATCCCTGGTGGATGTAAAGCGCGTTGGGGGC
Organism: Pseudomonadota bacterium; assembly: GCA_023445705.1. GTDB lineage: Bacteria > Pseudomonadota > Alphaproteobacteria > Caulobacterales > Caulobacteraceae > Phenylobacterium. Next base: position 1,759 of record JAEXKM010000452.1, on the reverse strand, counting down.
GCCGGCGCGGTGACGCAGGACGGCATCCTGCTGGTGCAGGTGGACGGGGCCTCCAACGGGACCTTCGCCCTGGCCAAGGGCGACTACCGTCTGGGCGGCGAGGAGGCTCTGATCGCCGGCGCTTACACCTATGTCCTGCGTAAGGACGAAGGCGGCGACTGGCGCCTTCGCTCGCGGGTCGACGAGGTCGCCGGCCCGCCGGGTCAGCCGGTCGGGTCCAGCGGACAGCTGGTGACCCTCTATCAGCCGGGCGTGCCGATCTACGAAGCCTACCCGCAGGCTCTCCAGCTCCTGAACGGCGTCGGCACGATGCGTGAGCGCACCGGCGCGCGGGAGTGGGCTGGCGAAACCGGCAGGGGCGTCTGGGGCCGGATGGAAGGCGGCCGAACCCGCCTCCAGCCCGCGGTCACGACGACCGGTGCGGCCCTCAAGGCAGACCGCTGGAAGCTGCAGTTCGGCGCCGAGCCAATCACCGCCGAGGACGGCGCCGGCGGAACCATCACCGCCGGGCTCACCGCCTATCTCGGCGGGGCCAAGACCAAGGTCGACTCGGCGTACGGCGGCGGGACCATCGACACCGAGGGCTACGGCGTCGGCGCGAACCTGACCTGGCTGGCAGCGGGCGGGACCTATGTCGATGCCCAGGTCCAGGCGAGCTGGTTCGACAGCGACGTCACCTCCAGCCTGCTCGGTCGCCGCGCCGATGGTGCGGAGGGCGACGGCTATGCGCTGTCGCTCGAAGCCGGCCACGGCTTCGACGCGGGCGGGCTGCGTCTGACCCCGCAGGCCCAGCTCAGCTATTCTAAGGTCGACTTCGACAGCTTCACCGACTCCTTCGGCGCGCTGGTCGCAAACGACAAGTCCGACAGCCTGATCGGCCGGGTAGGACTGGGCGTCGACTACAGCCTATCCCCCGCAGGCAGCCTCTACGCCGTCGCCGACCTCAGCCACGAGTTCCTCGACGGAACCGCGATCGACGTCTCCGGCGCGCCGGTCGTAAGCCGAACCGAGCGGACCTGGGGCGGTCTGGCCGTCGGCGGGACCTACGCCTGGGATGACGGCCGCTACACGCTCTTCGGTCAGGCCTCGGCCGACACCTCGCTGTCCGATTTCGGCGACAGCTACGACGTCGGCGGGACCATGGGCTTCCGCGTCCGGTTCTAATGCTCAGGCATGGCGGGCCGTTGAGCTCGCCATGCCTCTGCGAATGTCGGCAATGGATCGGGAGGGGAATCGGCCGAGAAGCCGAAAGCAGTCATTCCAGAGCAAAACCGGAACAAACTCTCCACCCGATGCGAAGTGGTCCCGAAAGTTGACACCCAAGCCGTTGATTACGTTGGAGCCGGCGATGGGATTCAGGCCCGCGACATTCAGCTTGGAAGCTACGCTCGTCGACGGATATTCAGTTACTTCGCCCTCAACTCCGCGATTTCCCCTCAACGATTTCAAGGGGTTGGGGAGACTTTCCATCGGCGGGCATTTTGATATCAGTCCAGAACTACCCAATAGCCATTGCATCACGCCGCTTACGCTGAGGGAAATGTAAACTCTGCGCAGGAGCTTCACGTCTCGGTAAGAACCGTCGCCATCTTGAGGTAGGAGCACTCCACGCTGCAGGGATCAGCGAGGCTTCAAGAGACGGCGAGACATGACCCCTACGGGCTATCGCGCAAAGGCGAAGGAGGCGCTCGACGCCGCCAATTGCACGTCGTCGCCCGAACTGCGAACGCCTCTTCTCCAGCAGTATATGTACTGGATG
>JAEXKM010000429.1 GCA_023445705.1 Pseudomonadota bacterium | reverse complement strand
CTGCAATTTCACGTTGCAGCGTCGCAGGCAGCTTTGCCATATGGTGGCGGTTTCGCTCGGCGGAGCCGGGGCGGATTTCTCTTCCTGAAGCGGCGTTTGCCGTCGGGCCGCCTCCATGGCGCGCGCTCTCCGCGCGCATCGTTCTAGCGGAGCACGCCGCCTTGCCGATCCTCGTCTCCTATCCTGCGACCCTGACCCTGGACGAAGACTCCGTGAAGAGCTTGAGCGGCGTCGTCATCGACGACACCGACGCCCCGGGCGCATCTATCTGGCTGAAACTCATCCTGTCGGATCCTGCGGCAGGGACGCTCTACTTGGGCGGCCTGGCGCTGGCTCCGACGTACGAGTTCGGCAACATGACGGCGGACAACCTTAGCGCCATCCTCTCCTCGGTCCAGTTCGTCCCTGCGGCCAACTGGAACGGCGAAGTCTCGATCGATCTGGTCTTCCGCGACGATCCGACCCTGAACAAAACCATCGACATCACCGTCACCGCCGTCAACGACGCGCCGACCATCACTGCGCCGCCCTCGCTCGATATTGGCGCGGGTTCGCCGGCCATCACCGGCATCAGTTTCGCCGATGTCGACGCGACCGGCGAGGTCCGGGTGACGTTCAGCATTTCGGAAGCTGTGCCGGCGACGCTTTCCGGTGTGCTCGATCCCAATGTGGAGGTGGGGGCGGCCGGTTCGTCGCTCACGCTGACGGGCCTGCTGGCCGACATCAACGCCTACATCGCCGACGGCAAGCTCACCTTCCATGCGCCGCTTGGCATGGAAGGCTTCGTTCATCTGGGCGTCGAGATCAACGACCTCGGCAATACCGGCGCGGGCGGCGCGTTGTCCGCCAACACTTCCGTCACCTTGGACGTCAGCGCCTCCAACCATCCCCCTACCGGCTCGGTGTCCATCAGCGGCACGGCGGCCCAGGGCGAGACCCTGACGGCCACCAACACACTGGCCGACGCGGACGGCATGGGCGAGGTCACCTACCAATGGCGGGCCGACGGGGAGGACATCGCGGGCGCCCACGGCGAAGCCTTCACGCTCACCCAGGACCAGGTCGGTAAGGCGATCACCGTTGTCGCCAGCTATGAGGATGGCGGCGGCGCACCGGAAGAAGTGACGTCCGCCCCGACGGCGCCGATCGAGAACGTCAACGACGAGCCCACGGGTGGGGTCTCCATCTCGGGCGTGGCGCAGGTGGGCCGGACGCTTACCGCCAACACCTCGACCTTGGCGGACCTCGATGGGCTGGGCGATCTCTCCTATGAGTGGCGGGTGAATGGGGAGTTCGTTGGGGACGACTCGTCCTTGGTCCTTCACCAGGACATGCTGGGCAAGGCCATCACGGTGAAGGTCAGCTACGAGGACGGCTATGGGGCCCAGGAGTCGGTGTCGTCGGGCGAAGTGATGGTCACCTCGCCGCCAACGCCGGAGCCGGAACCGACCCGCACGACCGAGACCCGCACCATTGGCGGCCGGACCGTCACCATTGAGACCGTGACCGGCCCGGACGGCGTCCCGCACCGGACGATCGTGGCCGAACCGGGCGCGGCGGCGCCGGGCTCGACGGCGGATCTGCCGCTCTTGCCAAACAACCAGCTGGTGCTCAGCCTGCCGCCGAACATAGGCCTCACTGCGACGGGGCCAGTCCTGCCGGTGAACATCGAGGACTTCCTCTCGCAGGCCAGCCCGGACGTCGTCCGCTCGATCCTGCAGAACCAGGCGCTGATCCAGGCCCAGAACCAGGCCTTCATGCAGAACCTGCAGTTCACGATGGGCCAGTTCGCCGACGTGCCCGATCCGATCGGGATCATGGGCCAGCTCGACAGCATCGTCGGCATGGTGATCAGCATGATCCCGAGCATCAATTCGCCACCTGATTTCCGCCCGACCCTGGAGCTGAACCACGTCGACCTGGCGCTGATCATCGGCAGAGCCAATCTGATCGGCGGGGCCGGCCGTCAGCAGGTGTTCGGGGACAGCGCCGACCAACGGATGGTGCTGGGCGAGGATGACGACGAACTGCACGGCGGCGGCGGGGCGGACACGGTCGGCTCCACCACCGGCAACGACAGCCTGTTCGGCGACGAGGGCGACGACAGCGTCTTTGGCGGCGTGGGCGACGACCAGGTGTTCGGCGGCGCGGACGCGGACACGGTGCACGGCAACGCCGGAAACGACTTCGTCCAGGGCAACCAGGGCGATGACCTGATCTATGGCGGCCAGGGCGACGACGTGGTGCGGGGCGGTCAGGGCGACGACACCGCGTTCGGAGACCTCGGAAACGACCTGGTGTTCGGCGACCTGGGGAACGACAGCCTCATGGGCGGGGCTGGCGACGACAAGCTCTATGGCGGAGAGGGCGACGACACCCTGCAAGGCGGCGAGGGGGACGACACCCTGTCCGGCGGCCCGGGCGATGACGTCCTTACCGGCGGGGCGGGCGCGGACGTCTTCATGCTGGCGCCCGGCGGCGGCGTGGATCGGGTGACGGACTTCACCGCCGCCGACCATGTCGTCCTGTCGGCGGGGACCGAGTTCGTCCTGCGCCAGGAGGGCGCGGACACGGTCATCGACCTGGGCGAGGAGGGGCGCATGGTCCTGACCGGCGTGCGGTTCGACGCGCTGCCAGAGGGGTGGCTGACCGTCGCCTGACGGGCGGGAGGGCGAAGGGCGGAACCCACCAGGCGAGGGGGCGGTTGGAGAGGCGTCCCTCTTCCAGCCGACAGGAGCTCCCATGCACGTCCAGCAGATCATCTCCACGCACCCACAGGCCAGGGGCGCGGCCAACGACGCGCTGATCGCCTGTATCGAGGAATGCTACGACTGCGCGCAGACCTGTACGGCCTGCGCCGACGCCTGCCTGGGCGAAGACAAGGTGGCCGACATGGTGCAGTGCGTGCGCACCTGCCTGGATTGCGCCGACATCTGCGCGACCACCGGCGCCCTGGCCAGCCGCCGCACGGGTTCCAACCAACTGATGGTCGGGCGGATGCTCGAACTCTGCGAGGCCGCCTGCCGCATCTGCGCCGAGGAATGCGAGCGCCACGCCCTGTACATGGAGCATTGCCGCATCTGCGCCGAGGTCTGCCGCAGGTGCGAGATGGCCTGTCGCCAGATGTTGCAGGAAAATTTCGCAACGCAGCATTGATTTGTTGTGCATCGCAGCATAGATAGGCCTCAGCAACTTGGAGGCGATCATGCTGTTTGCCGATTTCGAGAACGTCGAAGGCCAACTGGCGCTGGAGCGCACCGTCTACAGCTTCGTGCAGAAGCTGCTGGCCCGCGTGCGCGGCGACCACGCCCACCTTCCCTCGGCCGCCTGACTCTCAGTTTCAGGCGTCTGACGAGAAAGGCCCGCGGAGCGATCCGCGGGCCTTTTCGATTCCGGATTAGGGACTTCGCCCGATAGCGTCAGGCCTTGGCGGGCGAATGAATGGCGGCGACCCATTTTCTGGAGCCTCGCCATGCCCAAGCCATTCGGTGGTTTGATCAGCCTCGACGTCCGCGATTCCAAGGACGATTGGAGCGCCTTCCTCGACAATCGCGCCCCGGAGGGCGCGCCGAACGTGCTGGTGATCCTCTATGACGACACCGGCCAGGCGGCGTGGTCGCCCTATGGCGGGCGCATCCAGATGCCGACCCTGGATCGGCTGGCCAAGAACGGCCTGACCTACTCTCAGTGGCATACGACGGCGGTCTGTTCGGCCTCGCGGTCCTGCTTCCTGACCGGGCGCAATCACCACCACAACGGGTTCGGGTCGATCTCCGAGGCCGCCACCGGCTTCCCCGGCTACAACGGCCACATCCCGCTGGAGAACGGCACCATCGCCAGCATCCTGCGCGAGGCGGGGTGGAGCACGTTCTGGATCGGCAAGAACCACAACGTGCCGGTCGACGCCTTCGGGATGAGCGCGTCGAAGAAGCGCTGGCCGCTGGGCCTGGGCTATGACCGGTTCTACGGCTTCATCGGCGGGGAGACGAACCAGTGGTACCCCGAGCTGATCGAGGACAACCACTTCGTCGACCAGCCCAGCCAGCCGGAAGACGGCTATCACTTCTCCAAGGACATCGCCGACAAGGCCATCGGGTTCATCCGCGACAGCAAGCAGGGCGACCCCGACAAGCCCTGGTACATGTGGTACTGCCCCGGCGCCAATCACGCCCCCCACCATGCCCCGCAAGACTATATCGACAAGTACAAGGGCAAGTTCGACGACGGCTACGAAGCCTATCGCGAGTGGGTGCTGGCGCGGATGATCGAGCGCGGCGTCCTGCCCAAGGGCACGCAGCTGACGCCGATCAATCCGATGGATCCGGACGTGGCCGTAGAGGGCGACATGGTCCGGCCGTGGGCGAGCCTGAGCGATGAAGAGAAGAAGCTCTTCAGCCGGATGGCGGAGGTGTACGCGGCGCTGTCGGAATACACCGACGTCCAGATAGGTCGGGTGATCGACTACCTGGAAGAGTCGGGCCAGCTGGAGAACACCCTGATCTTCTATTGCGCCGACAACGGCGCCTCGGGCGAGGGCAGCCCCAGCGGGTCGGTGAACGAGAACCTGTTCTTCAACGGCTTTCCCGACGACGTGCAGCGCAACCTGGCCATGATCGACAAGCTGGGCGGGCCGGACACCTACAACCACTATCCGACCGGCTGGGCGGTGGCGTTCTCGACTCCCTATCGGATGTTCAAGCGCTATGGGTCCTATGCGGGCGGCACCTGCGATCCGCTGGTCATCCACTGGCCCAAGGGCATCAAGGCCAAGGGCGAGATTCGCGACCAGTACCATCACTGCACCGACATCGTGCCGACCATCCTGGAGTGCTGCGGCGTGCCCATGCCCGAGGTGCTGGACGGCGTGAAGCAGTCGCCGCTGGCCGGGGTCTCCATGGCCTACAGCTTCGACAAGGCGCAGGCGCCGACCACGAAAGAGACCCAGTACTACGAGATGTGCGGCACACGGGGCATCTGGCACCAGGGCTGGAAGGCGGCCGCCGAGCATGCGCCGCTGCCCTCCGACCAGGGGCATTTCGACAAGGACCGCTGGCAGCTCTTCCACACCGAGGTCGACCGGGCCGAGGCCAAGGACCTGGCCGCCGAGCATCCGGACAAGGTCAAGGCGATGATCGACCTCTGGATGTCGGAGGCCGAGAAGAACCACGTGCTGCCGCTGATCGACCTGGGCGTGCGGCCGATGCACGAGAAGGAGTACCACGCGCCCAAGCGGGACCGGTACGTCTACTACCCCGGCACGACCGAGGTGCCCGAAGCGGCCGCGGCGCGGACCCTGGGCGTTTCGTTCAAGATGCTGGCCGAGGTGGAGTTCACCGGCGACAGCCAGGGCGTGATCGTGGCCCAGGGCTCGCGGTTCGGCGGCTATTCGCTGTTCGTGAAGGGCGGCAAGCTCTTCTACGTCTACAACTTCCTCGGCGTCCCGCCCGAGCAGCGGCTGGTCTGCGAGGCGCCCAAGCTGGGCAAGCACGTGGTGGGGGGGGAGTTCGTCAAGGAGAAGGTCACGCCGCTGGGCGAGGCGATGGGCCAGATGACCCTCTATGTGGACGAAGAGGTCGCGGCCCAGGGCGCGTTCCGCACCCAGACCGGCCGCTACGCCCTGTGCGGGGAGGGGCTGTGCGTCGGCTATGACGGCGGCGATGCGGTCAGCAGCGAGTACCGGCCGCAGTTCCCGTTCAGCGGCGGCCGGGTGATCAAGGTGGTCTATGGCATCGCCGACGATCTCTATCTCGACATCGAGCAGCGGATGGCCGCGACGATCGCGAGGGATTGAGGACCGTCCGCCTCACGCGCGATAGGGAGGGCATGAAACAGGCCCTGTTGATCGTGGACGTCCAGCCGAGCTTCTTGCCTCCGCCGGCCCTGGCGGAGGCTATCGGCGCACTCATCGGGCGGATGCCGTCCTTCGCCACGGTGGAGCGGCACGACGAGGCGCGCACCCCGTTCCAGCGGCAGCTGGGGTGGGCGCCGTCGCCGGACGACGACAGCCTGGTGGCCGCCGACGAGGTGTTCGTGAAGTACGGCTACCTGCCGCCGCCGGAGCTGGTGGCGCGGCTGCGGGCGTTGGCGCCCGAGCGGGTGCTGGTCTGCGGCGTCCAGGCCGAGACCTGCGTGCTGGCGGCCGGGTTCGTGCTGTTCGACGCGGGCCTTGCGCCGACCCTCATCAGCGACCTGGTGATGGGCTCGTCGCTGGACCGGTCGGGACGGCTGGGCGTGGACCTGTGGCGGCATCACTTCGGTCAGGTGGTGACGTCTGCGGAGGTGTTGGCGTAGCGCGGGGCGGGGATGACGAGCCCAGTCGGGTGATCCCATAAGAAAAAGGCCCGGAGTTTCCTCCGGGCCTTTCGCGTTTCGAGCTTGGAACCGAGCTTAGACGTTGCCCGGCAGCTTGCAGTCCTTCGAGAAGGCGCAGCCGGTGGTCGCCAGCGGGGTCAGGTCCGTCTGGTACTCGATGATGTAGCCCTTCAGGCCGTCCGAGCAGGCGACTTCCATGTAGGTGGTGCCCTTGGCGGTCTTGCCGATCACGCGGGCGTTGGAGACGTCGCACTCGTTCTTGCCGAGCTTCTTCAGGTCGGCGGTCACCAGGCCGTAGCTCTTGGCGTCCAGCTTGGTGAAGGAGCAGCGGTAACCGGCGATCGGGGCGCGGGCGCAGTCGTAGACCTTGTCCGTGCCGCCGCCGAAGACGCCGACGCCGCCGTCAGGACGGTTGGAGCAGGCCATTTCAACCACGTCCTTGCCGGCCGCCGCCGGGAACGGGGCGTACTTGGAGACTTCGCAGTTGAAGCCGGCCGCCTTGGCGAGCTTGGTGTAGAGGCCGTTCTGCTCGGTCACCGCCTGGGTGGTGTCGGTCAGGGTGCAGCCGCCCATCACGCCCTGCGCCTTGGCGCAGTCATAGGCTTCGGCGAACTTGCCGTTGTCGACGCGGAGCAGGTAGCCCTTGCCGTCGGTGCAGGCGGTTTCGAAGAAGGCCGAGCCCGATTGCGACATGCCGATGTAGCGCTTGTCCTTCGGGGTGCAGTTCTTGTTGGCGGCGGCGACATAGCTGTCGATCACGGCCAGGCGCTGTTCCTTGGTGCGCAGGGTGCAGGAGATGTTCGAGGCGCCGCCGTCATAGAGCAGGCAGTCGGTGGCCTCGACCGGCTTGGCCGCATCCATCGGCGAGCTGGTCTTCAGGACGTAGCCCTGCGGCGAGCCTTGGCAGGCCACTTCAAGGTAGGCGGCGGTGGCGCTTTGGCCGATGCCGCGGACGGCTTCGGGGGTGCACTGAACCTTGGCGGCGGCGAGGATCGGGCCGAGGTCGGCCTTCGGATCGGCGTTGCCGGGCAGTTCGCACTTCAGGCTGGATTCCTTGCCGTCCGGCTGGGGCGAGTTCGCCTCGATGCAGCTGAACGTGCTCGTCGCGCCGCCTTCGACGGCCTGGACGATGAAGCCGACGCCTTGATCGCAGTCGATTTCGTAGAAGTTGGTGTTGGTTTTGGCTTTCTTGTCGCTGACCTTGCCCACGAAACGGGCGTCGGTGACGTTACAGGCGACGCCGGCGGCTTTGGCGAGGGCCGGAGCCTCGGCCATCCCCTGGGTGCGCGCCTTCTCCGAAATCTCGGTCGCTTTCTTGGACTGCGAGACGGCCGCTGGCGCCAAGGCCAGCAAGGCCAAGGTGGCGGCCAGCCCCGTGATGAATGGCCTCATTTTTTAAATACTCCTGGGTGGTTCCCTAGACGGCGGACATAAGCCTCCACAGCGCCAGTGGGTCAAGTTCGTCGTGAACCATGGCTGAATGACGGCTCAAGCTGCATTTGCCCCGGGCGGCGCGGCGTCGGACAATAGGTCCAAACGACAAAAAGGAGCAGGCGTTGCGCGACGGTTTTGAGGAGGTTGAAGGCCAGTCGCCGCGGCCCCGGCTCAGCTATCCCTTCGAGCAGGGGCCGGCAGTCGGCGAAAGCGTGGATATCGCGCCTGGCGTCAAATGGATGCGGATGCCGCTGGGCGGCTCGCTGGCCTACATCAATGTCTGGGCGATCGAGGAAGACGGCGGTTGGGCTATCGTCGACACCGGCATGGGCGGGTCCGAAACCCAGAAGGCCTGGCGCAGCGTCTTCGCCGGTCCGCTCGAGGGAAAGCGGGCGACCCGCGTCTTCGTGACACACATGCATCCGGACCATATCGGCATGTCCGGCTGGCTGACGCGGAAGTTCCAGTGCCAGCTCTGGATCAGCCGGCTCGAGTTTCTGATGTGCCGCTCGCTGGCCGCCGACACCGGGCGCGAGGCGCCGGCCGACGCGCTGAGCTTCTATCGCGCCGCCGGCTGGGACGAGGAGGCGATCGAGGATTACCGCGTGCGGTTTGGGGGCTTCGGCCGGGGGCTGCACGCCCTGCCGGACTCGTTCCGCCGGCTGGTGGACGGCGAGATCGTCGAGATCGGCGGCCGGCCCTGGGAGGTGGTGGTCGGGTCGGGGCACTCTCCCGAGCATGTGTGCCTGTGGCAGCGCGATCTGAAGCTGTTCATCTCCGGGGACCAGGTGCTGCCGAAGATCTCCTCGAACGTCTCGGTGTTCCCGACCGAGCCGGAGGGCGACCCGCTGACGGAATGGCTGACCTCGCTGGCGCGGATCAAGGCGCGGGTGAGCGATGACGTGCTGGTGCTGCCGGCGCACAACGACCCGTTCCACGGCCTGCACGCGCGGATCGATCACCTGATCGGCGGGCACGAGCGTGGCCTGGCGCGGCTGCACAAGCTGCTGGACGAGCCCAAGCGGGTCCGGGACGTGTTCCCCGTGCTGTTCCGGCGACGGATCGACCAGCATGTGCTGGGCCTGGCGACCGGCGAGAGCCTGGCGCACCTCAACTGCCTGATCGCGCGGGGGATGGCGGTGCGCGAAGAGGATGAGGCGGGGGTGGCGTGGTATCGGGCGGCGTAGGGAAGACCGCCTGACGGCGGCCCTCTCCGTCTCGCCTTCGGCGATCCACCTCCCCCAACGGGGGAGGATCTTGGCTCGGA
>JAEXKM010000425.1 GCA_023445705.1 Pseudomonadota bacterium | reverse complement strand
GCCCAGAGCCAGTCCGGGTGAGCGTAGAGATTGGACGGGAACGCCTCCTCCATCAGATACACGACCACGATCAGCACCGAAGCCATGCTGGATGAAGCCCCCAGCGCCAGCGCCGCTGGACCGTCATCCGTGCGATAGCCGCGCCCGGGAAGAAGCCGCCGCTCGCTAGGCGCGCCGTGGTTGGCGATCTCGGCGTATCGCTTGGCCAATGACATCGAAAAGAAAAATGAAAGCGAGAAGGTGAGCAGCCAGGGTGAGTGCGCAGCCGAAATCACCGCTGCGCCGATGGTGATCCGGAGCGCATAGAGCGCGGCGAGGGCCACGACGTCGAGTATGGCCCGGCGTTTCAGGCGAAAGGTGTAGGTGAGCGTCAGCGCCGCGTAGGCGGCCAGGCCGATTAACAGGGGAATGGAGGCGATCAGCGATAGCACGAACGCGGATCCCGCCAGCAGCAGCACGGCAGACAACGCCTGCGCGATCTTCAGATCGCCGGCCGCCAGTGGCCGACGACGCTTTGTAGGATGGCGACGGTCAGCTTCGAGATCTGCGAGGTCGTTGATCAAGTAGGTGGCCGAAGCCGTAAGGCCGAGGCTGATGAAAGCGATAACGCTCAACATCACCTTCTGCGGATCGGCGAACTGCTGCGACAACAGCAGGGGAATGAAGACCAGAAGATTCTTTGTCCACTGATGGAGCCGCAGGGCCCGAACCCAAGCGGTTGGACCAGCGCCTGGCCGGGAGAACTCAGCCTCAATCGGCTTTCCGAGCTTGCGGGCTCGGCGTATCGCAGAGCCGGCGGCGCCGGCAAGAACGATCGCGCGCGCCTTGCTCCAAATGCGCAGATCGGCGTTCGAATCTCCGGCATAGGCAAAGCCGTCCGGGAACCGTTCGAGCAGGCGCTCGGCCTTGCGGGCGCCCTTCAGGTTCTCAACTCCGCGGCTGCCCTCTGCGCTGTCGAACAACCCGCAATGGTCGGCGACGGCCTCAGCGACGCTGTGATCTGAGGCGGTGACAAGGTGGATGGAACGCCCCTGGGCGCGCTGTTCCTCGAGATAGGCGACCAACGGCCCGTCATAGGGCAGCCACGCGGGATCGACGGCATGGGCGCGCGCCACGCTGGCCTTAAAGCCGGCCCGGCCTTTGAACAGCGCCGGCAACAAGCCAAGGGCGACCAAGGGCTTTTTGAACGCCAGGCCGATGAACTGCTCGAAGAGCGTGTCGGTCCGGACCAGGGTTTCATCGAGATCCACCACCAGAGGCATGGCGGCCTCAATGCCCGTGGCTTGCTGAGCTCTCATGCCGCCGGTCCCCGGAAGGTGAAGTTTCGATGCAGCAGAAAGCTGACCGCAGCCGGCGACAGCACCCCGATCCCGTGCCCGAGCGCCTGGGCCCAGGCGAGCGGCAGCATCGTTGGCAGCAGAAGGTCTCCCAGCAGCATGGACACCACCCAGACCATGGCGAATGAGACGACATTCACGGCCGCGAAACGAAGAAACTGGGTGCGCGCAGTCAGCCCCCCAGCCGGAAAGACGAACCTGCGATTCAGTTCGAAGGCCACGACCACGCCAACCCCATAGGCGGCCACCAAGGCGCCGGCGTAGGGAAAAATCTGGCTGAAGGCGAACCGGCTGAGCCACTGAGCCGCGGCCGCCGTGCCGCCCACCAGCAGGAAGCCTGCGAACTGGCGGGTCATGAACGGGCGCAGATCAAGCATCCGGCAGCGCCTCGACCATCTCACGGGCGAACTTGATGCTCTCAGACACTCCGCGATCCTCGGGATAGTAGAAGCTCGTATCGGCGACCTGCAATCCGCCAATCGGCGTCTGCGCTGGCGGAATACGGCCCGCGAAGCCGACGTCGCAGACCGGCTGGGCGTGCCGCAGCCGGGCGACATGGCTGGCGATCACGTCCTCTTGGCGGAGCCTCGGGTTCACGCGCCGGATCGCCTCGAAGCTGCTCGCCACGAACGCCTCGTCCGCGTCGCCGAAGGAAGGATTGGACGCGGGCATGTAGTACGGGACGTAGACGATGTGTCGATCCAACGGGCGCAGGTTGGAAAACTCCACCAGACCCGGAGTGTTGACGCCCGGATCGGAGATGTTCACCCAGAAATTCTTCGAAACCGGCTTGGCCAGTTGCAGGACCACGCACACGCATCCGACATTGTCGAACCGGGCATAGGGCGCGGCGAGGTCCGGATGCTCCCGCAGAAGGCCGACGACATAGGGCATGGCGATGGTCGAAATGACTTGGTCAGCCTCGAACCGGTTTCCATCGGCCGCCTCGACCCCGACACATCGGGCGCCATTGGTGAGGATTTTGCTGGCCGGAGTCGACAGGCGGACAACCCCGCCGCAGGCTTCGATCGCCGCCACCAGAGCTGTGATCAGGGCCTCTGACCCGCCCTCGACATAGCCGAGCTCCTCCTGGAGGAGCGACCGGCGCGAGCGCCCCACGCGCTTTATCCGCTGCCAGACCCAGGCCGCGGAGACTTGCTCGGCGTATTCGTAGAACTTGAGATCGAACAACGGGCGCCAGAGCTTGTCGTAGACCTTGTCGCCACACCAGGCGCGAAACCAGTCGGCGGCGCTGATCTGGTCCAGCTTGGCCCAGTCCGAGCGCTTCGTGGAGCTGAACGCCAGAAGCCCGTAGCGGAGCTTCTCGACGATCGACAGACCTGGAAATCTGAGCAGCGAGATCGGATCGCCCCAAGGATGGAGGGCGCCATCGACGAAATAGCCCATCTTCGTGGGGACCCAACGGATCGGCGGCAGGCCGAGCTCGTCGAGCAGCGCTTCCGTGTCGACATCGCTGCGACAGCAGAAGTGGTAGAACCGCTCCAGCGAAAGCCCGTTGAAGTCGAAGTGCGCCGCCATGCCGCCGGCGCGATCGCCCGCCTCAAGCACCTCGACCTGCCACCCGGCCTTGGCGGCGAAGTAGGCGGTGGCCAGCCCCATGGGACCTGCGCCGATGACAACCAGCTTCCTGCCGCTCGACATGCTCAAAACTTCAACTCGACGTTAGCGTAGACGGGATCCTTGAAGGTGATGGCCAGCGCCTCGCGCAAAGGCGTGCTCGGCGTACCGAAAATCCCCGGCCAGTCGATGACCTCGAAAATGTCGGGGGTTCGAAGGGCCTTCAGTTGGGCTGCGGTGAAGGGAGGATTGGAGTCAAAGAGGGCGTAGATCCGCAGAAGCAGCCCAAACAGCCAGACCGGAATCCTCACGATCAGCGTCGGCGCTCCGTCGACCTCACGGATCATTCGAATAAGGTCGATGTAGTCGATGCGTTCGAGGCCCGAAATATTGTAGGCACCCCTCACCGGACGCTTCAGGCAGGCGCCGATGATGTTCGCGAAGTCCCCGGCATAAAGCGGCTGGCGCAAGTACCGGCCGCTTCCAGGGATCGGAAAGAT
>JAEXKM010000386.1 GCA_023445705.1 Pseudomonadota bacterium | reverse complement strand
GCTCGACGAACCGTTCGGCGCGCTCGACGCGACCGTGCGCAAGTCGCTCCGCAAGGAACTGCGCCGCATCCACGACGCCACCGGCGTGACCACGATCTTCGTGACCCACGACCAGGAAGAGGCGCTCGAGCTCGCCGACCGCGTGGCTATCCTGAACCAGGGCGCGATAGAGCAGATCGGCCCGCCCGGCGAGGTGCACGACAACCCCGCCGGTCCCTTCGTCGCGGGCTTCGTCGGCGAGGCGAACCGTTTCGAGGGCGAGGTGCGCGGCGGCCGCTTCCGCAGCGGCGACGTCGAACTCACCGCAAGCGGGATCCGGGACGGCAAGGCGGTGGCCTTCGTCCGGCCGCACGAACTGCTGCTGGCGTCCGACGGACCGCTCGCGATGGTCGCCGGGCATGTCTCGCCCCAAGGCGCCATCATCCGCGTTGACGGCGCAACGCCGGACGGCCAGCGCATAGAAGCGGCCTTCGCGCGGCAGGGGCTGGTCGATATCCGGCCTGGCCAGCGGCTGGGGCTGGAAGCCACCCGGTCCTACGTCTTCGGACTCTGACCGGCTCTACTGCTGTTGCTGCTGCTGCTGCTGCTGCTGGTCGTAGACCAAGTCGCCGACCTGACGCCTTCGCCCCGCGCGTGAAAACGAGGGCTGCGCGATGCGGATGAACTCCGGTTCGGTCAGCGCCGCGCGGGCCCGCCGGACCGAGACGCCGACTGCAAGCTGGCTCTCGGCCTCGCCTTTGTAGACCCCGCGAGAGGGCGGGACGTCGTTGTAGTCGCGGCCGACCGCGGCGGCGATGTGGCGCTCGCCGGCCATCACGTTGTTGGTCGGGTCAAAGCCCACCCAGCGCAGCGACGGCAGGAACACCTCGACCCACGCGTGGGTGGCGTCCGGGTCGGACCGGTCGCCGGCCTGGCGGTCCGTGAAGAGGTATCCCGACATGTATCGCGCCGGAACGCCCCAGCTGCGGCAGATGGCGATCATGATGTGCGCGAAGTCCTGGCAGACCCCGCGTCCGGCCTTCAGCGCCAGGTCGATCGGGCTGTCGGCATGGGTGACCCCGGTCTGGTATTCGAAGGAACTGTAGATCGTCTCCGCCAACAACCGGACAGCGGTGAGGGGATCGCGCCGACGCAGTTCGTCGAGCCGATGCTGAGCGGCATAGGCCCGCAGGGCCGGCGTCTCGATGGCGAACCCGTGGTGGGTCAGGAAATCGAAATTCTCCCCTCGCACGAATTCGCTGCGAAGCCGGTCCCATTCTCCCTGGTCCAGAGCCTCCGGCAGCGGCGCGCGAGCCTGCGTCTCCACCGCCGCGCTGGCGACGATCCGCAAGCGATCGTGGGGCTGGGGCACGTCGAAATGGTAGACGGCGTTCCCATAGGGGTCGGCGTAGGAAAAGAGCTGCGCGGCCGGTTCGACGTCGAGTTCGAACGAGACGAGCCGTTGGCCGGCGGCCTTCTGGGGCTGCATCCACACCTCCATCACGCTTTCGCGGACGGGTTCGGCGTAATGGTAGTGGGTGACGTGGCGGACTTCGAGAAGCACTGATCTTGTCCTAGGCCGACAGGCGGGTTTCGAGCGGATAGGCGACGAACGTGTCGTAGATCGACTGGTGCAGGGCTGTGCACTCTTCCTGCAGGGCGCCGACCAGTCCGCTGGCCCCCTGCAAGTCGGCCATGTCGGCATATTGGAGGCGGGCCCGCAGTCGCCCGGCCAGGCGCACCGGCAAGGCGTTGGACCCGGCGCCGGCGTGGCGTGCGGCGATGCTGATGTACTCCTCGATCCGCGCAGTGCAGAACCGGATGGACCGGGGAAACTCTTCGTCCAGCAGCAGGAAATCCAGGACGTTCTCAGGCTGCACGTCGGCGGTGAAGCGGCGCAGATAGGGTTCGAGGGCGCAACTCATGCGCAAGACGCCCATCAGCGCCATGTGGTCGTCCAGCGGCCTTGGCGCGCCGAAGCAGACCTCCAACAGCCGACCGATCAGTTGCGCACGCTCCAGATAGACGCCCAGCATGAGGAAGGCCCAGCCCTCGCCATGGCTCATGGTGGCGTCGGCCGCCCCCTTGAAGAGGTGAAGATCGGCGATGACCTCGTGCAGAAAGGCCCCGGCGCCGTCGTCGAAGGCCTTGGCCGCACCCGGCGCCGTCATCCGCAGATAGATCAGGTTGAGCCGCTCCCAGGTTTCCGTGGTGATCTGGTCGCGGACCTGACGGGCGTTCTCGCGGGCGCGGGCGATGGAAGAGGCGATCGATCCATGGTCCTCGCGATCCAGGGCCAAAGCCAGGGCCAGGCGATAGGGATCGGCGACGGGGAGGGTGTTCTGATCTCCGACTGCGGACAGCACGACGCGGGTGACCTGGCCGGCGCCGTCGTTGCGATCGAGGCTGGCGTTCAACATCACGTCCGCCAGCCGGCACATGTGCTCGGCTCGTTCGACGTAGCGACCGATCCAGTAGAGGCTGTCGGCGACACGGGCGAGCATCATGGCTGGGTCTCCACGGCGTCATCCTCGAGCACCCAGGTGTCCTTCGAACCGCCGCCCTGGCTCGAATTGACCACCAGCGAACCCTTGCGCAGGGCGACCCGCGTCAAGGCCCCGGGGGTCACGACGATTTTCTCGCCGGACAGGATGAAGGGGCGCAGGTCGACGTGCCTTGGCTCTATCTCGCCCTCCACCAGGCAGGGCGCGGTCGAAAGTTGGATCGTCGGCTGGGCGATGTAATTCGCCGGATCGGCTTTCACCGCCTCGGCGAAGCTCTCGCGCTCGGCCCGACTGGCGTGTGGGCCAATCAGCATTCCATAGCCGCCTGACGCGCCCACCGCCTTGACCACCAGCTTGTCGAGATTGGCCAGGACGTGGCCGAGCTGGGCCGGCTCGCGGCAGAGGTAGGTTTCGATATTGGGCAGAATGGCGTCTTCGCCCAGGTAATAGCGGATGATCTCCGGCACATAGGCGTAGACGGCCTTGTCGTCGGCGACCCCGGTCCCTGGCGCATTGCAGATGACGACGTTGCCCGCGCGGTAGGCGTTGAACAGGCCGGCCGAACCCAGACCCGAATCCCTGCGGAAGGTGAGGGGGTCGATGAAGTCGTCGTCGACCCGGCGATAGATGACGTCGATGCGCCTCAGGCCCGTGGTCGTGCGCATGTAGACCATGTTGTCGTGGACCACGAGGTCGCGGCCTTCCACCAGCGGGCAGCCCATCAGGCGGGCCAGGTAGGCGTGCTCGTAATAGGCCGAGTTGTAGACCCCAGGCGTCAGCACGACGATCTGCGGGTTGGGCCGCCACTCCGCAGCCATGCTCTTCAAGGTGGCCAGCAGCAGGTCCGGATACCGGTCGATCGCCCGTACCCGCGCGTCCCGGAACGAGCCGGGGAAGGTGCGCCGCGAGGCTTCGCGGTTCGCCAGCATATAAGAGACCCCGGATGGGACGCGCAGGTTGTCCTCGAGCACTGCGAAGCCGCCGTCGGGTTGGCGGATCAGGTCCGATCCGCAGACATTGGCGTAGGCCTGGTGCGGGACGTAGAGGTTCTGCATCTCTCGCCGGTAGGACGGCGCGCCCAGCACCAGTTCCCGCGGCACGATACCGTCCATCAGGATCTGTTGGGGGCCGTAGATGTCGGCGAGGAACATGTTCAGCGCCCGCAGCCGCTGGGCTAGGCCCGCCTCGATCCGTGTCCATTCCGAGCCCGGAATAATGCGCGGCAGGACGTCGGTGGGGATGATGCGCTCGGTGGAGCTCTCGCCGCCGTAAACGGTGAAGGTGATGCCCTGCAGCAGGAAGTAGCGTTCGAGGGTTCGCTGCCGCTCCGACATCTCCGCGGGGCTGAGCGTGGCGATCCGCTGATGCAGGGCCGCGTAGTGCTCGCGCGTTTCCCCCAGCGCGGTCAGCATTTCGTCATAGGGCGCAGGCTGGCTCGCCATGCGCACGGCCGAATCCTCAGAGGTTTCGCGCCCCGTCGCCGTCGTCACGCCGTACTCCACGTGCTTCCTCGTCTGGTTGCCGGTGAGAAGCTTAGGAAACGCCGCGGCCAATGGAGCTTGAATCTAGGGTCGGAGATCGCTTGCGAGCGGGGCGCCCATAAATTGTGCAGCTTTGCGCGATCCCCGACGAACGGCGGTGGGTGACAGGTCCAGGCGACGCAAGTTACACCCGTCCACGGGGGCGCGATGGGGAAGGATTGGCGTGGCACGTTTGGTCGTCGCGGTCGCCGCCTCGGCGGCCTTATGTTCGGGTGTTGCGCGCGCCGAGACGCCACGGGCCAAGATCGAGGGCCAACTTAGCTCGAACTTGCGCGAGAGCATCGAGCGTGCGGTCGGTGAAACCGACAGGCCCATTGCGAACCGGTTCGAGGCGCGGCGACGCGCGCGCGCCGCTGGCGAAGAGGCCATCGCGGTCCTCCGGTCCGAGGGCTATTACGGCTACGATGTCGAACCCGACGTGTCGGACGGTGATCCGCCCGGCGCGATCGTGCGCGTGACGCCGGGGCCGCGCTTCACCATCGCCTATCCTGCCATCTCATGGATCGAGCCGGCGCCGTCCCCGGCTGTGCAGCAGGCCGGTGAAGCGGTGATGGGCTTGGCGATCGGCGCGCCGGGCCGTGCGCTGGACATTGTCACCGCAGAAGGCCGGATCATCGCGGCGGTGCAGAAGCGGGGCTATGCCGACGCCACGCCGGCTCCGCGGGAAGTCATCGTCGATCATGCAGACCAGACGGTGCGTCCGACCTACAAGATCGTAGCCGGCCAACTGGTCCGTCTCGACGGGCTGAACGTGACGACCGAAGGGCGCAGCCGCATTCCCTGGATCGAGGGCCTGGCGCCCTGGAAACCCGGCGATGTCTACGATCCGGACGACGTTGGCGAGTTGGAGCGCCGCCTGCTGGACACCGGCGTCTACGACTCGGTCACCGTCGGCCTGGCTCCGGCCGACCAGACCACCGCCGAGGGCCTTCGACCCGTCCTGGTCAGCTTGTCGGACCGCAAACGCCGAACCCTTGAACTCGGCGCCAGCTATTCGACCACCGATGGCGCCGGCGCCGGTGCGCGCTGGACAAGGTACAATGTCCTTGGTCGTGCAGACACGCTCGCGCTGCTCGCCCAGTACCAGAAGATCGACAGCCGTCTGGGAGTCGAACTGACCCTGCCGCATTGGCGCCGGCCTCAGCAGACCTTCAAGGCCGGCGGCGGATTCTACGACAAGAACACCGACGCCTATCATGAAACCGGTGTCGGGGTGCGCGCCGACGTCCAGCGTCGTTACGGCAAGACGTCATACATCTCGGTCGGCGGCTCGTTCGACTACGCCCGTGTGGATGAAACCCAGACCATTCAGATGACCCCGCTGGGGCGTGACGTCTATACGGTCGCCGGCTTGGTGACGGGCTATCTCGACCGCTCCGTCGATCCACTCGATCCCAAGCGCGGCTGGCGGCTGGAGGTACGGGCCGAGCCGACCTACCTGCTGGGCAGCGAGACCTTGCCCTACCTGAAGGTCCAGACGCAGGCCACGACCTACGTGCCCTTCGGCGACCAGGCGCGCACGGTGATCGCGGGCCGGGTCAAGGCCGGCACGATGATTGGCGGCAGCATCCCCGAAGTGCCCGCCTCACGGCGTTTCTATTCCGGCGGCGGCGGTTCGGTCCGCGGCTATGCCTACCAGGCGATCGGGCCGCGGCTCGACGACAACACGCCCCAGGGCGGTATATCCCTCCTCGAAACGTCGCTGGAGCTTCGTCAAAAGATCGGCGCGCGCTGGGGCGTGGTCGCGTTCATAGACGCCGGCGCCGTAGGGACGGACGAGTTTCCGACCGGCGATGACTTCAGCGCCGGCGTCGGGGTCGGGGTTCGCTACGATCTCGGATTTGGGCCGATCCGCGCCGACATCGCCTTCCCGCTGGACCAGCGCGAAGGCGACCCGTCGTTCCAGATATATCTCAGCATCGGGCAAAGCTTTTGAGCGAGACACCGACCCCGGGCGAAGCAGTGGCCGAAGAAGTCGCCAAGGTGGCGAAGAGCTCGGTCCTGCCGAAGATCATCCTCATCGCCTGTGCGGTGCTCGCCGTGCTGCTCGGCGGTCTGGTGCTCACGGCCCGCTACGGCGTGCTCGTGCCGGAAGGCCGGTTACTGGTCGAGGCGCGCGCCAGCGGCTTGAAGATCGGCCGCTTCGGGCGATTGAAGATCGAGGGCCTGGGGGGCGACATCTGGCGCGACTTCACGATCAAGCGCCTGACCATCAGCGACGAGAAGGGCGTCTGGCTCGAAGGCCGAAACATCGCGATGGCCTGGAGCTATGCGGCGCTCTTCCAGCGGCGCTTCCAGGCCGACACCATCACCGCCGACAAGGTCATCGTCTATCGCCGGCCCACCATGGAGCCGAAGACCGAGTCCCCTGGGATGCCGATCACCATCGACATCGAGCGCCTGCAGGCTCAGGTCGAGTTGATGCCCGAGCTCAGCTTCCGGCACGGGGTCTATGACGTCACCGCCAACCTCAGCTTGCAACGGCGCAACGGCGGGCAGAACGGGACGATCGCCGCGGCCAGCGTGCTGCATCCCGGCGACCACCTGAACGTGAAGTTCGATTTCGGCGGCGGACGCCCGCTGATGGTGACCGCCGACGCGGTCGAGGCCAAGGGCGGCGCCCTGGCCGGGGCGCTCGGCCTGCCGGCCGACCAGGCGTTCGACCTGAAGGTCAGCGCCAACGGCGGCAGTCCTCAAGGACAGTTCAGCGCTGTCGCGATTTCCGGCGCCTCCCGGCCGCTGGATGCGACGGGCGCTTGGAACGCTCAGGGCGGCTCTGCGCGCGGCCTTATCCAACTTTCCGCCTCGACCTTGACGGCCGGCCTGGTGCAGCGCCTCGGCCCCGAGGTCCGCTTCAATGTCACCGGGCGTAAGGCCGAGGCCTCGCTGTTCGACATGAATGCGGAAGTATCGTCGGAAAACCTGACGCTCACCGCCGTCGGCAAGGCCAATCCCGGTAAGCGTCAGGCGGGACCGGCGGGGCTGAAGATCGTCGCGGCCTCCAAGGAGCTCTCGAAGGTCACTGGCGGGCCGTCCATGGGACTTGGCCGCGTAGAGGGCGTGCTCACCGGCGAGATGGACAACCTGCGGTTCGCCGGGACCGCGGATGTGGCGCGCCTGAATCTTGGCGCCTACGGCCTCGACCGCGTGTCCGGCCCCTTCGTCGTCACCCGGAAGGACAAGGTCCTGGCGGTCAACGGCAAGATCGCAGGGCAGGGGGGCCGCGGGTCGGGGCTTCCGGCCGCCTTGCTCGGTGCGCGGCCGGTGGTCGCTTTCGATGGCTCCCGCCTTGCTGACGGCCGCCTGCTGCTAAAGGACGTGGACGCCACGGGCGCCGGTTTGCGCGTGACCGCCAGCGGCGGGCGCAGCCTGCTTGGCGGATTGAATTTCAAAGGGCGGGCCGTCTTCTCGAACCTCGCCGCCGCGCGGGCCGGCGCTTCGGGCGGCCTGACGGCGGATTGGTCGGCCACGCAAGGGGGCGCCGGCAAGCCCTGGGCGCTGACGCTCGACGCCAATGGCTCGCGTTTCGCCTCGGGTTTCTCCGAGCTCGACCGGTTGCTGGGCGCCTCGCCTCGGCTCCAGGCCCGGGCCGAAGTCGCGGGACGCCGGGTCTCCATTTCGAACGGAAACCTGAAGGGGGCCGCGATCGACGCCTCCACCGCCGGCGTGCTGGGCGAAGACGGCGCCATGCGCTTCAAGCTGGATTGGTCGGCAAGCGGCCCGTTCCGCGCCGGTCCGGTCGAAATCTCGGGCCGGGCCAGCGGCTCGGGCGCGCTCACCGGAACCGTTAGTGCGCCGCGAGCCGATCTCCTGGCCGATCTAGAAGCGATCGACCTGCCGAGGCTGCCCCTGCGCGGGGCCAAGCTGACCTTGAGCTTCATGCGTCGAGCGGACGGCTCCAGCGGTGTCGTCGCGTTGACCGCCGGCAGTGAATACGGCCCCGCCGCGGCGAAGTCGGCCTTTGCGTTCCCCAGAGGCGGGGTGGATCTCACCGCCCTCTCCGTGCAGGCCGGCGGCCTGTCGGCGAGCGGGGCGGTGTCGCTGCGACGGGCGACGCCATCGGCCGCCGATCTCCATGTCCGCCTGGTCAAGGGCGCTTTCCTCGAAGGCGGCGAGATCCAAGGGGCGGTGAAGATCGTCGATGCTGCGGGCGGTCCGCGCGCCACGCTGGATCTTACCGCCGACGGCGCGGTCCTGCCGGGCTCCAAGGTCGCGCTGCGCAGCGGCAAGATCACGGCGAACGGCCCGCTCGCGCAACTCCCGTACCGGGCCGACCTGCAAGGCGTCTCGGCGTCCGATCGCTGGAATCTCGCCGGCGGAGGAACGTTCAGCTCCGGCGATGCGGGATATCAACTGACTTTCGACGGCGGCGGCCGCTATGGCCGGCGTGACCTCAAGACCGTCGAACCGGCCGTGTTGCGGATGGGCGGAGGCGAGCGGGCCGCGCATCTGCGTCTGGTGGCCTCGGACGGCGGCCACATCGATCTGGACGCAAGGCTCGGCAAGGACGACGCCGACATCCAGGCGCAGGTGCGTCAGCTCGGCCTCAGCCTCGTCAACGCCGATCTGACCGGCCGCGCGGACGCGACCCTGCAGCTCTCAGGCAAGGGCGGGCGGCTGGAGGGCGTGCTCGACGCCAAGCTCGACGACGCGCGCAGCCGCGGCTCCCCAGCGGCGCTTGGCCTGGACGGCGCCTTCAAGGTGCGGCTGGCCGGCGAGTCGATGCTGATCGACGCCGATGTGACCAACGAACAGGGGCTGCGCGCCAACGCCAAGCTGACCCTGCCTTCGGTGGCGACCGCAAGCCCGTTCCGGATCGCCATCGACCGTACGCGGGCGATGAACGGGACCTTCTTCGCCGACGGCGAGATCAAGCCTCTCTGGGATCTGCTGGTCGGCGGCGAGCGGGAGCTTGCGGGCCACGTGCGTATGCAAGGCACGCTGGCGGGCACCCTGGCTGATCCCCGGGCCATCGGAGAAGCGCAGGTTGACGGCGGTCGCTTCTCCGACAGTGCGACAGGCCTCGTCCTCAACGACGTGGTGCTGCGCGCGACCCTGGCGAACAACGAGGTCAACATCGTCCAGGCCACCGGCGCCGACGGCCACGGCGGAACGCTGTCGGGGGCCGGGCGGCTCAGCCTGCTGCGGAATGGCGCCTCGACCTTCCGCCTCGATTTGAAGGGCTTCCGCCTGATCGACAACGATCTGGCCACCGCGTCGGCCACCGGCCAGGCGACCCTCGATCGCAACGCAGAGGGCAAGGTCCGGCTTGCAGGCGATCTCACCATTGACCGGGCGGACGTGACGGCGAAGCTCTCCAGCGGCTCCAGCGTCGTCAGCATGGACGTCATCGAGATCAATAAACCTGCTGACGTCTCGCAATCCCTGCAGCCGGTCAGCCGGGGAACCGGCGCGGCCGTCGCGCTGGATGTGAAATTGCGCGCGCCCCGACGAGTCTTCATCCGCGGCATGGGGCTGGACGTCGAAATGTCCCTGGACGCGCAGGTCAGCGGCACCACCGCGCGGCCCAGCCTTTCGGGGACCGCCCGGGTGGTGCGTGGCGAATACGACTTCGCTGGCAAGCGGTTCGAGTTCGACGATCGCGGTGTCGTCTACCTGGCCACCGCGCCCTCGCAAATCCGACTGGACCTCTCGGCGACCCGCGAAGACACCTCGCTCACAGCGGTAGTGAGGATTCGCGGCACCGCGGCCAAGCCGGAGATCACCCTGACCTCGACCCCAGTGCTTCCGAACGACGAAGTGCTGTCTCAGGTGCTGTTCGGCCGTTCGGCCTCTCAGCTTTCGCCCTTGGAGGCCGCGCAGCTCGCCTCGGCCCTGTCGTCGCTGGCCGGCGGCGGCGGGTTCGACGTGGTTGGCAATCTTCGCAGTTTCGCCGGCCTCGACCGCCTCGCTCTCTCGGGAGGCGATGAATCCGGCGTGACGGTGGCCGGCGGCAAGTACCTCACCGACAATGTCTATCTCGAGATCGCCGGGGGCGGGCGCGATGGCCCGTCGGCCCAAGTCGAGTGGCGCGTCGGCCGGAATCTCTCGATCATCTCGAGGTTCGCTGGCGAGGGAGACGGCCGGTTGGCGGTGCGTTGGCGCAAGGATTACTGATTTGAGCGCGCGGGGATGGGTTCTGGCCCTGGCCGGCTTGGCCTTGGCCGGATGCGAGCGGCCAGTGACGGCGCCGGGCAATCCGGGCGTTTGCTGGCGTCAGATCGTCGGCCTCAACGACAAGCCGGACTTTCGGATCGTCGCGCCGAACATTTCCAGCCTGGAGAACTGCGCCGCACGCCTGGAAGGCCTGCGGATGGTCAATGGGGGAGAAGTGATAGGCGCCTTCCAGGGGCGCTTCATCTACGTCTCGGAACAGGAGATCAGCGCCGCGACGAGCCCGAAGTCACAACGCTATCGCGTCTTCACGCCCGATCAGCGCGCCAAGATCCAGGAAGGCGTCCGCACGCTGTTGGCGCGGGAAAAAGGGCTCGAGGGTTAGTGGCTCACCCGCGGGCGCAGCACATAGTGGCCCTCGCGGAACGCCTCGAAAATCAACGAAGCCTGGGGATGACCGACCGGTTCGCCGGTTTCGTCCGGCACCAGGTTCTGCTCCGACACATAGGCGACGTAGGCGTTGTCCTCGTTCTCGGCCAGCAGGTGATAGAACGGCTGATCCTTGCGCGGCCGGATTTCCTCGGGGATCGAAAGCCACCATTGCTCGGTGTTGGAAAAGGTGGGGTCGACGTCGAAAATCACACCGCGGAACGGGTAGTGCCGATGCCGCACGACCTGTCCGATCGCGTATTTGGCCAGGCGCGGTTCGGCCATCACCATCGGCGGCGCCACCGGAACGTTTCCGCTTTTTTCGATTCGAGCGTCCATGAATCGACTCTTAGACCTTACCGCCTGACTGGAAAGTGAACGTACCGCTCATCTTTTGGCGTGCAAGGGCGCGCCTTCCGACAGGCGAACTGCCTTGCTACAGTCACCTCGAAATGAGGCGCGTCTGTTCGCGTCTTCCAGGGACGGATGACGGTCCATGACATTGGCGCTGTTGAGCGCGTTCGAACCGAGCGCGCTCCAAGCCCTTGAATTTGCTGCGCTCCGTCCGAAATGGCAGTGAGCGTGACACTCGATCGGCCTCGGCGGCCTGCGGCGAAACGCACGGCAGGCGCCCAACCGACAGATTCGCCTTGTTACGGCGCGCTTGATCTCGGCACGAACAATTGCCGGCTGCTGATCGCGACGCCGGCCGGTCGCAGCTTTCGAGTCGTCGAGGCTTATTCGCGAATTGTTCGGCTGGGAGAGGGGCTTTCCCAGACCGGCAGGCTGTCGGAAGCAGCCATGGATCGCGCCCTCGCCGCGCTGAAGGTGAGCGCCGAGAAGGTGCGCCGCCGCAAGGTGGTCCGCTTGAAGGCGATCGCCACCCAGGCCTGCCGCGCCGCAGAGAACGGCAAGGAGTTCGTCGCCCGCGTCGCCGACGAAACTGGGCTGAATCTGCAGATCATCACACCGCGGGAAGAAGCCCAGCTTTCCGTGGCCGGCTGCCTGAACCTGCTCGACCGCAGCGCCGAGGCCGCCCTGGTCGTCGACGTTGGGGGCGGCTCGACCGAGCTTTCGTGGGTGGACCTGAACGGCGAGGGGCTGGAGACCGAACTGGCGAAGTTCACGCCGTCGCGGCTGCCGATCCGGGCCTGGTTGTCCATTCCCATCGGGGTCGTCACCTTGGCCGAGCGCTTTCCCGAGGGCGCGCGCGCGACCGATGGCTGGTACCGCGCCATGGTCGAGGCGGTGAAGGACGAGATCAGCGAGTTCCGGCACGCTGATCCCATGCGTCCGGTCTTCGATGCTGGCCAGGCGCACATGATCGGCACCTCGGGCGCGATCACCAGCCTTGCCGGCATGCACCTGGGCCTCGCCCGTTACGACCGCAGCCAGGTGGACGGGATCTGGATGAGCCGCTCCGACTGCGATCTGGCGGCGCGGCGGTTGCTGGATCTGAGCCCGCAAGAACGGGCCGACCAGCCCTGCATTGGGCCCGATCGCGCCGATCTGGTGCTGGCTGGCGCGGCGATCCTGCAGGCGGTGCAGGAGCTCTGGCCCTGCGCGCGGGTGCGGGTCGCCGACCGCGGGCTGCGCGAGGGCATCCTGATGTCGCTGATGTCCGGCACGCGGAAGCGCAAACGGCGCCGGCGGCGTCGCGGACGTGGATCGTCCGCCGTATCCGCGGTAAATGCGCCTGAATGAGCGAACCACCCCGCAAACGCATGGTCCGGCCTCCCAGCGGGGGCCTGGAAGAGGGCAGGGGCAAGCCGGCCCGCCTCAAGACCGCCAAGGACCGTACGCCGTCTTCGCAGGCCTGGCTCGAGCGCCAGATCAATGACCCCTTCGCTGCGAAGGCCCGCGCGCACGGCTATCGCAGCCGCGCGGCCTACAAGATCACCGAGATCGACGACCGGCTGCGTCTGCTGAAGCCGGGCGCCCGTGTCGTCGACCTGGGCCTTGCGCCCGGCGGATGGACGCAGGTCGCCATCGAGCGTGGCGTGAAGGACATTGTCGGCGTCGACCTCTTGCCGGTCGATCCGATGCCGCCCGCGCACATCCTGCAGATGGACTTCACCGATCCTGCCTGCGGTCCGAAGCTGATCGAATTGCTCGGCGGCCGGCCGGACGTCGTGCTCTCGGACATGGCGCCCAACACGGTCGGCCACAGGCGCACAGATCACCTGCGGATCATGGGCCTGATCGAGGCGGCGGCCGAGTTTGCGATCGAGGTGCTGCGGCCCGGCGGAGCATTCGTCGCCAAGGCTTTTCAGGGCGGGGAAACCTCCGAGGTCATCGCCCAGTTGAAGCGTCACTTCACCGAAGTGAAGAACCTGAAGCCGAAGGCGAGCCGCGCCGACAGTTCCGAGGTCTATCTCGTGGCGACCGGCTTCAAGGGCTAGAAGCTTATCGCGTGGGCGCAGGCGCAGGCGGCGTCTTGGCGCCCTCTGCGACCAGCCAGGCCTTGAACTGTTCGAGGGCGCGCCCGCTGGCCCCGGGCGAAGCCAACAGCGCAAAAGCGCTCTCGGCTTTTCGGAAGCCATACGGCGCGACGAGCCGCCCGTTGCGCACATAGTCCGCGGCTAGCGGCCAGGACATCACCGCGACGCCCAGTCCCGCAATCGCAGCGTCGAGGGCGAAGTGCAGATGCGCAAACGGCTGTTCTGCTGCTGGCGGCAGTTCGACACCTGAGAGCGCAGCCCAGATGGCCCAGCCCTGGGGGTGGGTCTGGGCCGCAAGTCGCGGCGCGCCCAGCGGATCTCCGGCCCAACGTTCCGCCAGCGCCGGCGACATGACCGGGCCAAGGTGGTTCTGAATGAAACCGGTCGCGCCAGGTTCCGACAGCCTGCTGGTCGGCACGATCCGGACGACGGCATGAGCGCCTCGATAGGACGTGGCGTGCGAAGGCAGCTCTGCCAGTTGAAGCCGAACGTGGGGATGCGCCTGGGCGAAGCGGGGCAGGCGAGGGATGAGCCACTTCACCGACACGCTCGCATTGACCGCGACATGCAGATCCTCGCCGCCGGTGCGTACCTGGCGAACCGCGGATGCGATCTGGTCAAAGGCGCCGGTCAGGGCCGGCAGCAGATCGCGACCGGCCTCCGTCAGCTCCAGTCGGTGCTTTGGGCCCGTGAAGAGCTTTACGCCCAGGCTTTCCTCCAGCGCCTTGACCTGCCGGCTCACCGCGCTGTGGGTGACGTGCAGTTCCTCGGCGGCGAGCGTCGCCCGGCCCGTCCGCGCCATCGCCTCGAAGGCTCGCAGCGCGTTCAATGACGGCATTGATGTGAGATTTTCGAACATCTGGATACCAATATATCGGTTTCCTCAACTCTCCAATCGACGCACAAGCTCGTCATGCCGGGAGACGTCACTCACAGCCGCACGCGACAGGCGAGCATCACTGTCGTTCTGGGGCTGGGCCAGACGGTCGCCTTCGCGTCGAGCTTCTATCTTCTGGCCGTGTTGGGCGATGCGGTCGCCGCCGATCTGGCGCTGAAGCCCACCTTTGTTTTCAGCCTCATGTCGGTCGCCCTGGTCGTCACGCCGCTCGTCGCGGGGCGATACGGCCGTTGGGTGGATCGACACGGCGGCAAAGGCGTCTTGCTGCTGTCCAATCCGACCTTCGCCGCGGGCCTTGCTCTCATGGCGTTCGCTCAAGGCGCAGTCAGTTTGACTATCGGCGTCTTGGTCCTTGGCCTGGCGATGGCCATCGGCATGTATGGCACGCCGTTCGCCATCCTTGTCGCGCTGTATGGAGAAGGGGCCAGGCGGCCGATCACGGGCGTGGCCCTGCTTGGCGGCTTGGGTTCGACCCTTGGCTGGCCGCTCACGCTGCATTGGACCCAGGCCTTCGGCTGGCGCGGAGCGTGCCTGGCGTGGGCGCTCGTCCATCTGCTGCTGATCCCCCTGGCTGCGCTGGTCGTGCCCGCGGCTCGCCGTGCGGACGTTCCTGCGCGCGGTCCGGAAGCGCCGGTCGTTTGGGACCGGCGAATGGTCCAGATGGCCGTCCTGTTCGCCTGTTCCTGGTTCGTGTCGACGAGCATGAGCAGCCACTTGCCGCGCCTGCTCAGCGCCTTTGGCCTGACGCCTGCGAAGGCGGCGATGATCGCCGGCCTGACCGGCGTGGCCTCGGTCTCCGTGAGGTTCGCCGAATTCACGATCTTACGCCGTTTCCAGCCGCTCCTCGCCACCAGGATCGCCACCCTCATGCACCCGCTCGGGGCGCTGGCGCTGATGAGCCTGGGCGGAAGGGCCGCATTCCTGATGGCGCTGGGCCACGGAGCGGGCAGCGGCATGCTGACCGTGGCCAAGGGCGTCCTGCCGCTGAGCATCTATGGATCATCGAACTACGCCTACCGCTCGGCGCTCCTCAGCCGGCCGGCGCAGATCCTGCAGATCGGCGGGCCCGCCCTCTACGCGCTGGCGCTGGCCGAGTCGCCGACGGGCGCCTTGGCCCTCTCTTCCGGGCTCTGCCTGGTCATGTTCGCCATGACTTTTGACCTCCAAACCCGTTCCAGCCCCCAAAAGGAGCGCGCTGCGGCATGATTACCTATGATCCAGCCCTTGCCGAAAACACCCTCAAGGGCTTATACGCGGCTCGCAAAATGGAGCCTTACATGGACATTCGCGAAGGTCTCACCTTCGACGACGTTTTGCTGGAACCGGGTGCGTCCGACGTGATGCCCACCCAGGTGGACACCGCCACCAAGTTCACTCGCGAAATCAGTCTCAATATCCCCCTCGTGTCCTCCGCCATGGACACGGTCACCGAAAGCCGCCTCGCCATCGCTATGGCTCAGGCCGGCGGTTTGGGCGTGCTGCACCGGAACCTCACCGTCGAGGAGCAGGCCGACCAGGTCCGCGAGGTGAAACGCTACGAAAGCGGGATGGTCATCAACCCGCTGACCATCAACCCGGAAACCACGCTGCGCGAGGTCCGCGAAATCAAGGCGCGCCGCAAGATCTCCGGCTTCCCGGTGGTCGAGCCTGGCACGGGCAAGCTGGTCGGCATCCTCACGAACCGCGACATGCGCTTCGAAGGCCGTGACGACATCCCGGCCCGCGAGCTGATGACCAAGGACAATCTGATCGTCGTCCGTGAGGGCGTCAGTCAGAGCGAGGCGCGCGAAATGCTTCGCAAGCACAAGATCGAGCGCCTGATCGTCGTCGATGAGAATTATCACGCCGTCGGCCTGATCACGGTCAAGGACATGGAGAAGGCCCAGGCCTATCCGGCCGCGGCCAAGGATGCGCAGGGTCGGCTGCTGGTCGGCGCCGCCTCGACCGTTGGCGACACCGGCTACGAGCGCTCCATGGCGCTGGTTGATGCAGGCGTGGACGTGGTGGTGATCGACACCGCCCACGGTCACAACGCCGACGTCGCCGCCGCCGTCGGTCGCCTGAAGCGTGAAACCAACCGCGTCCAGATCGTGGCCGGTAACGTCGCCACCTATGACGGCGCTCGCGCGCTCATCGACGCTGGGGCCGACGCCGTGAAGGTCGGCATCGGCCCGGGTTCGATCTGCACCACACGCATTGTCGCCGGTGTTGGCGTTCCTCAGCTTACGGCGATCGCCGACGCGGTCCGCGCCGCCCAAGGCACTGACGTTCCCGTCATCGCTGACGGCGGCATCAAGTATTCCGGCGATCTGGCCAAGGCGCTCGCCATGGGCGCCCACGTGGCCATGATGGGTTCGGCCTTCGCCGGCACCGACGAAGCGCCGGGCGAGGTGTTCCTCTACCAGGGCCGGTCCTACAAGGCCTACCGCGGCATGGGCTCTCTGGGCGCCATGGCCAATGGTTCGGCCGACCGCTACTTCCAGAAGGAAGTCTCGGCGCTGAAGCTCGTGCCCGAGGGCATCGAGGGCCAAGTGGCCTACAAGGGGCCGATCGGGGTGATCCTGCACCAGATGGTCGGCGGCCTTCGGGCGGCCATGGGCTATGTGGGCGCGCCGGATCTCGCGCAGTTCCGCCAAAAGGCCCGCTTCATCCGGATCACGGGCGCCGGTCTTCGCGAAAGCCACGTCCACGACGTGATGATGACCCGCGAAGCGCCGAACTATACGAGCCCGGTCTAGAAGCAGCCTTAGAGCCTCCCCCTCTGGGGGAGGCGGCTTTGGCGCGTAGCGCCCAGGCGGGGCCGCGCCGCCTCAGTCAGCTGTCGGCTGACAGCTTCCTCGAAAGGGGAGCATCTAACTCTTCGCGCGACCTGCGCGACCAACTTGGAGCCAACTCTTGCGTGACGGCGGCCGCCTCTCCGCAGCGATCGAGATTCTCTCCGACGTCGAGACGCGCCATCGTCCGGTGAAGTTGGCGCTGAAGGCGTGGGGCGACGCCTCGCGCTTCGCCGGGGCGAAGGACCGCGCGTGGGTTTCCGGACTGGTGCTCGACGTCCTTCGCCGTCGCCGCTCGCTGGCTTGGCGGATGGGTGCGGACAGTCCTCGCGCCGCGGTTTTCTGCGCGCTGCATGTCCTCTGGGACTGGCCGGTCGATCGGATCGCCGAGGCCGCGGCGGACAAGCCGCACGGTCCGGGCGCGCTGACCGCCGCCGAGCGCGCCGCGCTCGTGCAGCCGCGGGACATGGCTGATGCGCCGTCGCCGGTCCGCGGCGACTATCCGGATTGGCTCGAAGCCTCCTTCGCGCGCGCCTTCGGCGACAAGGCGGCGCTGGAGGGCGAGATGCTGGCGGAACGCGCGCCGGTCGATCTGCGGGTCAATACCCTCAAGAGCAATCCGGAACAGGCGCTGCAGGCCCTGGCTCCGCTCAACGCCGCGCCGACTGGCGTGCTGCCGAATGCGTTGCGCATCGCCGCGCCCGATCCGAGCCAGCGCAGCCAGTCGCTGGAAGCCGTGCCCGCTTTTGCGATGGGCTGGTTCGAGGTGCAGGACTTGGCCTCGCAGATCGCGGCCGAGGCCGCCGGCGACATCCGGGGCGCGCAGGTGCTGGATCTGTGCGCGGGGGGCGGGGGCAAGACCCTGGCGCTTGCTGCGGCCATGGAGAACTCTGGTCAGATCTACGCCTATGACAGCGATGGCCGCCGGCTTGCCGACACTGTGCGCCGGTCCGAGCGCGCAGGCGTGACCAACCTGCAGGTCCGCTCGCCGATCTACCCTGATGCGCTGAAGGGCCTGGATGGCGCGATGGACGTCGTCTTCATCGACGCGCCCTGCACGGGCACAGGCGCTTGGCGCCGCCATCCGGACACCAAGTGGCGTCTGAAGCCCGCGACCCTCAAGCAGCGGATGGCTGACCAGGACGCGGTCCTCGACCAGGCTGTCCGCTTCCTCAAGCCGAACGGCCGACTGGTCTATGTGACCTGCTCTATCCTGCCCGAGGAAGACGAGGACCGTGTCGGCGCCTTCCTGGAAAGATCGGCAGGATTCCTGCCGATCGCCGCCACCAATCAGCCGCATCTCGTCCAGCACTTGACGGACGAGGGCTATCTCCGACTTTCCCCCTACAGCTCCGGCACGGACGGCTTCTTTGTGGCCGTGCTCCAGCGCTCCAACTGACCAGGACCCCGATGACCCAGCCCGCCCACGAGAAAGTCCTGATCGTCGACTTCGGCAGCCAGGTGACCCAGCTCATCGCGCGCCGGGTGCGCGAGAGCGGCGTCTATTGCGAGATCCACCCCTTCGACAAGATCGACCAGGTCCTTGAAACCTTCGCGCCCAAGGCGGTCATCCTCTCCGGCGGCCCGGCCAGCGTCCACGAGGACGAGAGCCCGGCCGTGAGCCACAAGATCTTCGAACTTGAGGTCCCGGTCCTGGGCATCTGCTACGGTGAGCAGACCATGTGCGCCGAACTGGGCGGCAAGGTGGAGCCGGGCACGACGCGTGAATTCGGCCGCGCCGAGATCGAGATCGTGAAGGAAAGCCCGCTGCTGGACGGCTTCGGCGGCGTCGGCCATCGCGAGACGGTGTGGATGAGCCATGGCGACAAGG
>JAEXKM010000208.1 GCA_023445705.1 Pseudomonadota bacterium | reverse complement strand
GTATTATATAGGGCGAAGGACGCCCGCGCGCTCGCGGTCAGGCCGAAACGCCGCATAAGCGGCTCGGCGCAATGGGTGCCGGCGCGCACGGCCACGCCATAGCGGTCGAGGATCTGGGCGACATCGTGGGCATGCGCTCCGTCGACCGTAAAGGCCATGATCGCGCCCTTGCCCGGCGCCTCGCCGATCACACGCAGCCAGTTGGCGCCCTTCAGGCCCTCGCGGACCCGAGCATAGAGCTGCGCCTCGTGTTCAGCCGCAGCCTTGCGATCAATGCCGTTCAGCCATTCCACCGCCGCGCCCAGGCCGATCGCCTCGATAATCGGCGGCGTGCCCGCCTCGAACCGATGCGGTGGGTCGGCATAGGTGATCGCCTCGAGGCGCACTTCGCCGATCATCTCGCCCCCGCCCTGGTAGGGCGGCAGCGCGGCCAGAGCCTCGCTCTTTCCGTACAGCACGCCGATACCGGTGGGCCCGTAGAGCTTGTGGCCTGAGAAGACGTAAAAATCGACGTCGAGCGCCTTCACGTCTACGGCTTGGTGGACGATGCCCTGACAACCATCGACCAGCACCAGCGCGCCGGCCTCATGGGCCATGCGCGTGATCTCGGCCCCCGGATTGATGGTGCCCAGCACATTGGACATGTGCGTGAAGGCGACCATCCGCGTCCGCTCGGTCAGCAGATCCGGCAAGGCGGCGACATCGAGTTGGCCGTCATCCAGCACCGGGATGAACTTCAGCACCACGCCCAGACGCTCACGCAGGAAGTGCCAGGGCACGATATTGGCGTGGTGCTCCATCTCGGTGAGCACGATTTCGTCGCCTGGCTTGATGGTCGCCCCCAGGCCCGAGGCGACGAGGTTCACCGCCTCGGTGCCCCCCTTGGTGAAGACGATCTCGTCCTCGCCGGCATTGATGAAACTGGCGATCGACTTGCGCGCAGCCTCGTAGGCGTCGGTCGTTTCGTTGGCCAGGGTGTGCAGACCCCGGTGAACGTTGGAATAGGAACCTTCCATCACCGCTGTCATGGCCTCGATCACCGCACGGGGCTTCTGAGCCGAGGCGGCGCTGTCCAGATAGACCAGCGGCTTGCCGTTCACCTGACGGCTCAGGATCGGAAACTGGGCGCGAACGGCCTCCACGTCGAAGCCCATGCCTAAAGCTCCAGCCGGTGGGCGGCCCAGGCCTCGGCCGCGTCGCGTACGGCCTCGTGCTCGATCCGCTCGATGACCTCACCAACGAAGGCCCGGGTCAGCAGCGCGCGGGCGACGTCAGCCGGCATGCCCCGCTGCTCGGCGTAGAACAACGCGTCCTCGTCCAGCGCGCCGATCGTGTTGCCATGCGCGCACTGCACGTCGTCGGCGAAGATCAACAGCTCCGGTCGAGCGTCGATCTCGGCCTTGTCTGACAGGATGAGCGCGTGATGCCCCATGCGGGCATCGGTGCGATCGGCGCCCTCCGCCACCACGATCCGGCCCTGGAAGACGCCCCGCGACTGATCGCGTACGACGCCCTTCGTGAGTTGGCTCGTGGTCCCATCGACGCCCAGGTGATCCACCACGGTCGTCAGGTCGGCATTGCGTTGGCCGCCGAGCAGATAGGCGCCATCGAGCCGAAGCTGCGCACCTGCGCCGGGATGTGCGACCCGGGTCTCGATCCGCTGACGTCGCGCGCCGTTGGTCAGCACCGTCTGGCCGTAGATCGCGCCCGGCGCGAGTTCGACGCTCGCATCGACGACCGACACGCCCTCTGCGCTGTCGCTCGCCAGCACGATGCGCTCGACCCGAGCGCCCTTGGCCAGGCGAATGTTGATCGTGGTGTTCGCCAGGTAGCCGCTTCCCGCGCCTTCATAGCTCTCGACCAGGGTCAGGGACGCGCCCTCGCCCACGGAAACCCAGAGCTCGGCGTTGTGCGCGCCGGCTTCGGCAGTCGACAGGAAACGCCACGCCGCGATCTTCGTCTCACCGGCGGCGACCTCCAGGTCGCTCGCACCGCGTCCATTGACCACGGCAATGCTCTGGATCGCGCCGGCGAGCGGGCTGTCCCACGCCCATGCCGCGCCCTCCGGCGAGGCCGCGGGCACTTGGCGGATCAGGCCGCGCAGATCGGTCCATCGCCAATCCTCGTCCCGCTTGCCGGGCAGGAGACTGGCATCACCGGAAGTGATCGCCTCAGCGACGCTCACGCGGCCCTCGCATACTTGTCGTAGCCTTCGCGCTCGAGCTCCAGCGCCAGTTCCGGCCCGCCGGAAGCGACGATCCGGCCGGCCGACAGCACGTGCACGCGGTCGGGTTTGATGTAATCCAATAGACGCTGATAGTGGGTGATCACCAGCATGGCGCGATCGGGCGCTCGCATGGCGTTCACGCCGTCGGAGACGATCCGCAGGGCGTCAATATCCAGGCCGGAATCCGTCTCATCGAGGATAAGGAACCGCGGCGAAAGCATCGCCATTTGAAAGATTTCCATCCGCTTCTTCTCACCGCCCGAGAAGCCGACGTTCAGCGCACGCTTGAGCATCTCGAAGTCGATCTTGAGCGAGGCCGCGGTCGCCTTGGCGAGCTTCAGGAACTCCGGCGCGGTCACCTCCGGCTCCCCACGCGCCTTGCGCTGGGCGTTCATCGCGGTGCGGATGAAGGTCAGGGCCGGAACGCCGGGAATCTCCAGCGGATATTGAAACGACAGGAACAGGCCCTTGGCCGCGCGCTCGGCGGGCTCAAGCGACAGCAGGTCCTCTCCGTCGAGCGTG
Organism: Pseudomonadota bacterium; assembly: GCA_023445705.1. Lineage (GTDB taxonomy): Bacteria > Pseudomonadota > Alphaproteobacteria > Caulobacterales > Caulobacteraceae > Phenylobacterium. The sequence goes on along the minus strand of JAEXKM010000208.1, from coordinate 882 downwards.
GCGCTGCCCTCGGTGACTTCATAGCCTTCGCGGCCGGTCAGCACATAGGACAGCGTCGACTTGCCGGCGCCGTTCGGGCCCATGATCGCATGGACCTCGCCCGCGGGGACCTCGAGGCTCAGCCCCTTGAGGATCTCATTGCCGTCCACCTCGGCGTGAAGGTCGGAAATCGAAAGCATCAGTTGGTCTCGTCGGCCAGGTATTCGGCCATAACTTGAAGGGCTTCTTCGACCGTATTCACGGTCTGCTGCTTGCGCGGGGCCGCCGTCGCGGTCGTCGCCGTGCGCTTGTCGGCGGCCCGCACGCTGGCGGTTCCGGACTCGAAATAGGCGTCGATCAGATAGTCGTCGTGGTTCAAGCTGACCGTGTAGCGGCGGCGGTCGAGCACCAGACCCTTTTCTCTCAGGAACTGAACGTCTTCGGCCAACAGGTCGTGAAGCTGTTCGGCCCGCGCCAGGTCCTCTTCCTGCTGCCGGCGCTCAGCCTCCTCACGGGCATGGCGGATCGCATCCCGGCGAGCGTGCTCGGCTTCGAAAGCGCGGCGGATGGACATAAGACGGGTCCCCGAGATTTCCTGGCTCATCCAACGGAGCCTTCAAGTGAGATGGCGACGAGCTTCTGCGCTTCCACGGCGAACTCCATGGGCAGCTCCTGCAGGACGTCCTTGACGAAGCCATTGACCAGGAGCTGCACGGCCTCCTCCTGGGAGAGCCCCCGCTGCATCGCGTAGAACAGCTGGTCTTCGGAAAGCTTGGTGGTCGTCGCCTCGTGCTCGAACACGCTGCTGCCGTTGCGCGCCTCCACATACGGCACGGTGTGGGCGGCGCAGGTCTTGCCGATCAGCAGGCTGTCGCACTGGGTGAAGTTGCGCGCGCCCTTGGC
>JAEXKM010000352.1 GCA_023445705.1 Pseudomonadota bacterium | reverse complement strand
ATCTTCTGAAGGGCCGAGAGGTCCATGCTCACAGCCTAAACCTATTGGCGGACGGCCGCATGGACAGCTTTGAGTGTGGCCAGCAGGGGCTTGGCCTCGGTCAACGGCAGGCAGCTTGGGCCATCGCAAAGCGCCTTATCGGGGTCGTGGTGGAATTCCAGGAAGACGCCATCGGCACCCGCCGCCACGGCAGCCTTGGCGAGGATCGAAACGCCGCTTCGCCGCCCGCCCGTCGAGGCCCCGTTGGATTTCGGATTGGCTCCGGGGAGTTGCACCGCGTGGGTGGCGTCGATGGTCACCGGCGCGCCCAGCTGCTTCATCTCCTCGATAGCCAGCATGTCGACGATGAGATTGTTGTAGCCGAACGAAACGCCCCGCTCGCAAAGGATGGTCATGTCCTGTTCCACCGCCTCCTTGATCTTGTCGAGGATGTTGCGGCTGTCCCAGGGCGCGAGGAACTGCCCTTTCTTCACATGCAGCAGACCGCCGGCTTTCTGGGTGGCGCGAGCCGCGGCGACCACCAAATCGGTTTGACGGCAGAGGAAGGCGGGGATCTGGACGAGGTCGGCGACCTCGGCGACGGGCTCGGCCTGGTCGATTTCGTGCAGATCGGTGCAGATCGGCACGTCGAACTCCGCCTTGATCGCACGCAGGATCTCAAGGCCCTTGGCCAGGCCGGGGCCTCTGTAGCTGCGGATCGAGGAGCGGTTCGCCTTGTCGAAGCTGGCCTTGAACACGTAGGGCAGTCCCAGCTCGGCGGTCACCGCCTTCAGGTGCCGCGCCGCATCGCGCGCCAGCTCCATGTCTTCCAGCACGTTGAGCCCAGCGATGACCACCAGCGGCTGGCCTTCCCCGATCGACAGATTCCAGCGGTTAAGCGTCAGTACGGTCATGACATTCCTGGCTTTTGTTCGAGTGAGGGGGCGGCCGATCGCAGCCTAAGTGGCGCGGCCGCGCCGGGTTCACAAGCGCGAAAAAGTGAACAGCTCACCGAGTGCTGAACCGCTTGCTCGCACTGGAGTTGATTCATTGCGCCTCCAAATGCAGAGTTACGTTGTGAAAAATCGAGGGGTGCGACCATGACCTTGGCGCATGAACCATCGTTGGCGGCCTTGGCTGCTTCACCACGGGCGTTCGGCAAGCTGCCGGCTTTAGCCGGAGCGCCAGCTGCGTTCCGGTTCACGGCCCGATTGCTGGCGCTGCATTGGCGCGTCGGCACACTGACTTTCATCACACCTTCACGGCGCGAATTGCGGCTGAAGGGCGCCGAGCCGGGGCCAGAGGGGCGCGTTGTCATCCACGACTTCGCCTTCATGCGCCGGGTGATGGCGGCCGGAGACATCGGCTTTGCCGAGGGTTACATGGCCGGCGAATGGGATACGCCCGACCTGTCGGCGGTCCTTTGCGCGCTCAGCCTGAATTTCGACCGGCTCGCCAAGTTTTTCCGCGGCAACCTGCTGGTCCGGGCCGCCAACTTCGTCGGACACAGCCTGCACGCCAATACCCGCAAGGGCTCGCGCAAAAACATCCACGCCCATTACGACCTGGGGAATGCTTTCTACGGGGAGTGGCTGGACCGGACCATGACCTACTCCTCGGCGCTCTATGAGCGCCCCGAGCAGCCGCTGGCCGAGGCGCAGACCAACAAGTACCGCAACCTGGCCCGGGGGATGGAGCTCTCCGAAGGGCACTCGGTCCTGGAGATCGGCTGCGGCTGGGGCGGCTTCGCCGAGTTCGCGGCCAAAGAGGTCGGCGCGAAGGTGACTGGCATCACCATTTCGCAGGAACAGTACGACTTCGCTCGCAAGCGGATCTTCGACCAAGGGCTCGCTGAACGCGCGGAAATCCGAATGGTCGATTATCGCGACGTGGAGGGCCGCTTCGACCGCGTCGCGTCCATCGAGATGTTCGAGGCCGTCGGCGAGCGCTACTGGCCAGCCTATTTCGACAAGATTCGCCAGGTGCTGGCAGACGGCGGCCGCGCCGGCCTGCAGATCATCACCATCCGCGACGACATCTTCGCCTCCTATCGGCGCCGCGCGGACTTCATTCAGAAGTACATTTTCCCGGGCGGGATGCTGCCATCCGAGACGCGACTCAAGACTGAAACCGACCGGGCCGGCCTTAGCTGGGCCGGGATCAACCGCTTCGGTCAGGACTACGCCGACACCCTCGCCGAATGGGGACGGCGTTTTGAAAGCGCCTGGGGAGAGATCGCCGCCCAGGGCTTCGACGAGCGCTTCCGCAAGCTTTGGCGGTTCTACCTAAGCTATTGCGAAGCCGGTTTCCGCACCGGGCGAACCAATGTGGTGCAGCTAAGCCTCGCCAAGTCCTGATCCCCCTGTTCTTGACCGGCGGCGGCGCTTAAGTAGACGGCCATGACCGTCGCAAGCAGCGTCCTGGACGCCATCGGAAACACGCCGCTCATCCGCCTTCGCCGGGCCAGTGAGGCCACAGGATGTGAAATCCTGGGCAAGGCGGAATTCATGAACCCCGGCGCGTCGGTCAAGGACCGCGCCGCCCTGTATATCGTTCGGGACGCCGAGCGGCGGGGGCTGTTGAAGCCGGGTGGGCGAATTGTCGAGGGCACGGCCGGCAACACCGGGATTGGCCTCGCCATGGTCGGAGCCGCCTCGGGCTATCGAACGACGATCGTCATCCCGCGAACCCAGAGCCAAGAGAAGAAGGACGCCATCCGTCTGCTCGGCGCCGAACTGGTCGAGGTGGACGCCGTCCCCTACTCCAACCCCGACAACTATGTTCGCTACTCCGGCCGGCTGGCCGAAGAACTGGCGGCCAAGGAGCCGGCCGGCGCGATCTGGGCCAACCAGTTCGACAACGTCGCCAACCGCCAGGCGCACATCGAAACGACCGGCCCCGAGATCTGGGAGCAGACGAACGGCAAGGTCGACGGCTTCATCTGCGCCGTCGGTTCGGGCGGCACCCTGGCCGGCGTCGCCGAGGCGCTGCGCGCCCGCAATC
>JAEXKM010000348.1 GCA_023445705.1 Pseudomonadota bacterium | reverse complement strand
AAGTTCCAGGGCTTCGGCGTCTCGGCCTGCGCGACCTGCGACGGCTTCTTCTATCGCGGCAAGGAGGTCGTGGTGGTCGGCGGCGGCAATACGGCCGTCGAAGAGGCCCTGTTCCTCACCAATTTCGCATCGAAGGTGACGGTGGTTCACCGCCGTGACGAATTCCGCGCCGAAAAAATCCTGCAGGAGCGCCTGTTCGCGCACCCGAAGATCGAGGTGGTCTGGAACGCCGCCGTGCACGAGGTCACCGGCACGACCGAGCCCCTGGGCGTCACCGGCGTGAAGCTGAAGGATGTCAACACCGGCGAGATCCGCGAGCTGAACGCCGACGGGGTGTTCATCGCCATCGGCCACGCGCCGGCCTCGGAACTGTTCAAGGGCCAGCTCGAGATGGACGGTTCGGGCTATCTGAAGATCATCCCGGGCTCGGCCTCGACCGCGATCAAGGGTGTCTACGCAGCCGGCGACGTCACCGACGACGTCTATCGCCAGGCGGTGACCGCCGCGGGCATGGGCTGCATGGCGGCGCTGGAAGCGGTGCGCCTGCTGGCGGCCGAAGACCACGAAAAGGCTCACCACCCCCTGAGCAAGCACGAGACCCAGCGCATCGGCGCCTGGTGATTTGGGGCGCCCAGGCCGCCAGACTGGGCCTAGGGTCCGCTCATGGGCCTGGACGAACAGATCGCAGCGGCCATAGGGGCGCTGGTCGCCGAGCAGCAGATGGCCGGCGCGGTGACGCTTGTCTGGCGGGACGGCAAGGTCGTCCACGCCGGCGCGACCGGCTGGCGCAACCGCGAGGCGGGTGCGCCCATGACGCGCGACACGATCTTCCGCATCGCGTCGATGACCAAACCGATCACCTCGACCGCGGCCCTGATGCTCTACGACGAGGGCCGCTTCGCGCTGGACGACCCGATCACCGACTGGGCGCCCGAGCTTGCACACATGCGTGTGCTGCGATCGCCAGACGCCGCCCTGGACGACACGGCGGCGGCCGAGCGCCCCATCACCTTCCTGGATCTGCTGACCCACCGGGCCGGGTTCACCTATGGCGGCTTCCATGACGGGCCGATCGGGGAAGCCTACGGCGCAGCGCTCGGCATGGATCTCGATAGCCACCTGACGCCGGACGCGTGGATCGCGGCCCTGGCGAGCCTGCCGCTGATCGACCAGCCCGGCCAAGGCTTTCACTACGGCGTATCGACGGACCTGCTCGGCCTGCTGATCGCCCGGATCGCCGGCGTCAGCCTCGAAACCTTTCTGTCGAAGCGGCTATTCGAACCTCTGGGCATGAAGGACACCGGCTTCGTCGTTCCTGCCAGCCAGCACCATCGACGTGCGCGCATGTACGGCTTCGACGCCAGCGGCAGGCTCGAGCACCGGCCCGTGCATCCGCTCGCCGCCCCGGCATTCCTCGAGGAGCGCCCGGCGGGACTGGCCTATGCCTCGGGCGGCGCCGGCCTCTGGTCGACGGTGGACGACTTCCTGGCTTTCGCGCGCATGTTCGTCAGCGACGGCGCTGTGGACGGCGTCCGGCTGCTGAAGCTGGAGACCCTGAAACGCATGACGGCGAACTACCTGACCGATGCGCAGATCGAAGAGGCGCGGATCGCGGGGGTTCCGGCGTTCGTGGGCCAGGGCTTTGGACTAGGCGTCGCGGTGGTGCTGGACCCCGAGCGCCCCGATCCGACGCGGGGCAAGGGCGGAGTTGGCACGGTGGCCTGGCCGGGCGCCTATGGCGGCTGGTGGCAAGCTGATCCCACGGATGGATCGGTAATGATCCTGCTGGCGCAGAACGCCCTGGATTTCGACCGAATGGCGGAGGGGTATGGCCTGGGCGTCTACATGGCCATCGGGGAATTTTTCGCCCTGGCCTCCGACCGCCGCGAAACGCCGCGCCCCGCCCTCTAGCGAAAGGCGACGTTTCCGCCTAGCTAGCCGTCAGCGGGAGAATCTCATCTCCTGCAGAGCATCGAGCTGCCCACTCTCTAAGGACGAGGCGATCCGCCGCCATGACGAACCTGATCGTACGAGGCGGCCGCGCCCTGCGTGGAAGCATCACGCCCTCGGCCAATAAGAACGCGGTGCTGCCGGTGCTTTGCGCCACGCTGCTCTCCGACGAGCCGATCATCCTGCACCGCGTGCCGGACATCACCGACGTGCGCAAGCTGCTCGACTTCTTCGCCAAGCTCGGCAGTTCGGTGGAGATGGATTACGCCAGCGGCACCTTGCGGCTGCATCACGGTGGCCAACTCGATCCCAAGGCCGCGCACCTGCCGCTGGGCATGCGATCGTCGATCATGCTGATCCCGGCGCTGCTACACCGCTTCGGCCGCGCCAGCCTGGAAGAGGACGTGACCGGCTGCACCCTCGGCTCGCGCGAGATCGATCCGCACATCGAGGTTTTCCGCGCCTTCGGCGCCGAGGTCACCAGCGAGCCGGCGGCCACCGTGATCACCTCGGCCAAGGGTTTCGCGCCTGTCCAGCACTGGCTGGACTACGCCTCTGTCACCACCACCGAGAACTTCGTCCTGTGCGCGGTGACGGCGAAGGGGACCTCGCAACTGACCAACGCGGCCTGCGAGCCGCACGTCCAGGAGTTCTGCGAGTTCCTCGCCTTGATGGGCGCGAAGATCGAGGGCGTCGGCGGCTCGCGGATCCGGGTCGAGGGGGTCGATGGCCTGGGCGGCGTCGAGTTCACCTTCGCCGACGACTTCCATGAGGTGGCGACCTTCCTGGCCATGGGGGCGATCACCGGGGGCGATATCGCCGTGCAGAACGGCTCGGTCGAGCAGTTCCCGCTGCTAGACCGCACCTTCGCCAAGTTCGGCGTCGAGGTGACCCACGAAAACGGCTGGAGCCGCGCACGCGTGGACGGGCCGCTGAAGGTGCGCGAGCCCTTCACCTCGAACATCCTGACCAAGGTCGAGGCCGCGCCCTGGCCCTATGTTCCGGCGGACCTGCTGCCGATCTTCATCGCCCTGGGCGTTCGCGCCGAAGGCCAGGTGATGTTCTGGAACAAGGTCTATGACGGGGCCTTGGGCTGGCACGCCGAACTGGGCAAGTTCGGCGCACACGCCCTGCTCTGCGACCCGCACCGCCTGATTACGTTCGGCGGAAAGCCGCTGACCCCCGCGCGGGTGGAGAGCCCCTACATCATCCGGGTGGCCATCGCGCTCTTCATGCTGGCCGCCAGCATCGAGGGCGAGAGCACCATCCTGAACGCCAGCCCGATCCAGCGTGCGCACCCGAAGTTCGTCGAGAACCTGAACGCGCTGGGCGCGGACGTGAGATGGGTCGCCGGCGACTAGGAAGCTAGGCGGCGGCCCGCTTGCGCGCCGAGCGCAGGCGGAAGCCCAGGACCAGCAGCGCGATCCCGAACACCACGCCGTAGACGCCGAGCCACCAGGTCAGCACCACCGCCCCGGCCAACGGAGCGAGGATCAGCACAATCCCGAACAGCAGCGAGATGACCGCCGAGAAGGCGAGCCAGCCGCGGCCGATGACCGGATCGCGCCGGAAGACGGCGATGAGCTTGAGCACCCCGGCAATGATCGACCAGACCGCCAGGATCGCCACGAAGGTCACCATGCCGAGCTTCGGCATGAAGAAGAGAATTACGCTGGCGATAATGTTCGCCACGCCCTCGAAGGCCAACCAGCCCCAGGGGCTCTTGTTGCGCGCGGCCTTGAAGGCCGCGGCGATGGCGAGGAACCCGTCCGCCATCAGGTAGATCGAGAAGACGATCACAAGGGAAAGCGCCGTCGTGACCGGCGCCATCAGCGCCAGTATCCCGAACAGGACGCCGATCACGCCGCGCGCGATGATGGCCTGCCATGAGACGCCGTCGAAGAGCGCCGAGAAGGCAGGATTTGGAACATGCAATCTCTGATCTGCAGTCATGGCCCAGTCCCGTTTAAAGGGAAAATTCGCGAACCACACCCAAGGTTCCCGATGGGCCTCAGATTCCTGCCCTGCCCGCGGCCGGAGATGATAGGGATCGGCTGTGATCATCCCGTCCCTGGAAGGCCGCCGCGCCTTCATTCTCGAAAACACCCGCCCGCAGCAGCCGCCACATACGCCTGAGCTGACGCTGCATCTCGCCGACGAAGTCACGCCGATCTGGCGGATGACCGAAGAGGCTCTGGCCGAGATCGGCCTGCCCCCGCCCTTCTGGGCCTTTGCCTGGGCCGGGGGGCAGGCTCTGGCGCGCTACATCCTCGATCACCCCGAAGAAGTGGCTGGCAAGCGGGTGCTGGACTTCGCGTCGGGGTCGGGGATCGTCGGCGTCGCAGCGATGAAGGCCGGCGCGGCCCATGTGCTGGCCGCGGACATCGACCTGTTCTGCGGAGCGGCGCTCTCGGTGAACAGCGAGGCCAACGACGTCCGCATCGCCTTCACCGACCAGGACCTGCTGGACGCGCCCCCACCCGAGGTCGACGTCATCCTGGCCGGCGACATCTGCTACGAGAAGCCGCTGGCCCAAAAGGTCATGGATTGGCTGGCCACGGCGCATGTCGGCGGCGTGCGAGTGCTGATCGGCGATCCGGGCCGCAGCTATTTCCCGCGGGTCGGGCTGGAGAAGCTGGCCGAGTACGAGGTGCCCACGACCCGAGAGCTGGAAGACCGGGAGATCAAGAAGACTGCGGTCTGGACCTTGCCCGCCTGACCGGCGAGCCGATCAGGTCAGTTGAGCGATCATCGAGGGGTCGCAGCTCGTCGCCAGCATGACGTGAGCGCGATCACGGGCGAGCGGCAGGATGCCTTCGTTCGCGTCCGCATTCGGCAAGGTCATATTATAGCAGGCTTCGGCCGGGCTGCTCATCGTGTGCAGCAGGCCAACCATGTCCTGCTCAAGCATCCAGGTGTCGGCGGCGAGTTCGTCGAGCGAGGGCTGCTGGCCCATTTGGCCGACGGCCAAGCAGGCGATCAGCCCGAGCGAGATCGCCAAGGCGTCTATCGTTCGCATATCTATCCCCTAAGACGCGCCGTATATCCGAGCCCGGACTGACAGACAATGCGAATTGTGCACTGCACAACGACACGCCTTATCGCAAACTTGGCCTTATAGTGCCTGCAACGAGCCGATTATCCGGAGTCCCCATGCGCCGCCGCACATTCCTGGCCGCCCTTCCCGCTTCCGCTGTCGCCATCGGCGCCCTGGCGCAGAGCCGCACGGACAATCCCAATCGAGACCGCCCCGACGTGCATGGCGGCGACCGGATCGACGGCGCGACCTTTGCCTCGCGGAGCGCAGCCTGGGGCCTGAGCGGCGCGGCGGCGACCGCCCATCCCCTCGCCAGCCTGGCGGCGCTGGACATGCTGCGGCTGGGCGGCTCGGCGGTGGACGCCGCGGTGGCGGCTAACGCGGTGCTGGGCCTGGTCGAGCCGATCGCCTGCGGCGTCGGCGGCGACTGCTTCGTGATGCTTTGGGACCCGAAGACCGGCAAGGTCGAGGGCCTGAACGGCTCGGGCCGCAGCCCGCAGGGCCTTAGCCTCGACACAGTGCGCGGCCGGGCCAAGAACGGCCTGATCCCGTCTTATGGCGCGGTCTCGGTGAGCGTGCCGGGCGCGGTCGACGCCTGGTGGGTGCTGCACCAGCGCTATGGGAGGTTGCCGTGGAAGGACCTCTTCGCGCCGGCGATCGCCTACGCCGAACAGGGACACGCCGTCACGCAGAACGTCCCCTATTACCTGAACCGCTCGCTGGCCAATTTCACCCGGGAAGGCTCGGGCATTGAGGAGGTCGAGAACTTCAAAAAGGTGTGGGCGCCCGGCGGCGCGACGCCCAAGGAAGGCGAGGTGTTCAAGAACCCGGCGCTGGGCCGCACCTATCGGCTGATCGCCCAGCACGGCCGCGAGGGCTTCTACGGCGGTGAAGTGGCCGCGACGATCGAGGCCTATTTCAAACGGATTGGCGGGTGGATGACCAAGGCCGACCTAGCCAACCATCACGCCCGCTGGGACCCGCCGCATAAGGTCAACTACCGCGGGGTCGACGTGTATGGCCTGTCGCCCAACAGCCAGGGGCTGGCCACGCTGCAGATGCTGAACATCATGGAGACCTTCGACTTCAAGGCGATGGGTTTCCAGTCTGCGGCGGCGATCCATCACGGGGTGGAAGCCAAGCGGCTCGCCTTCGAAGACCGCGCCAAGTTCTACGCCGACCCCGACTTCTTCAGGGTTCCAACCGAGTGGCTGCTCTCGAAGGAGTACGCACGCGAGCGAGCCAAACTGATCTCGCCCAACAAGATCCTGACCCCGGTGTTCCCAGGGCAGGCGCCGAGCCAGGGTGACACCACCTATTTCACCACCGCCGACAAGGAGGGGATGATGGTGTCGATCATCCAGTCCAACTATCGCGGCATGGGGTCGGGGCTTTCACCGGACGGACTGGGCTTCATGTTCCAGAACCGCGGCGAACTGTTCGCGCTGACCGATGGGCACGCGAACATCTATGCGCCGGGCAAGCGCCCCTTCCAGACCATTATCCCGGGCTTTGCGACCAAGGGCGGCGCACCCTGGCTGTCGTTCGGGGTGATGGGCGGCGACATGCAGCCGCAAGGCCAAGCTCAGATCATCTCGAACATGGTCGACTTCGGCCTGGGCGTGCAGGAGGCCGGCGACAGCCCGCGCTGGCACCATGGCGGATCCAGCGAACCGACTGGCGAGGCTCAGCAGGGCATCGGCGTGCTGAACCTGGAGAGCGGCGTGCCGTCGGCGACCCAGGCCGCCCTGGCGGCGATCGGCTGGAAGATGGCCGCCGACCCCGGCGGTTACGGCGGATATCAGGCGATCGAACGCTGGCCCGGCCGCTACGCCGCGGCCACCGAGATGCGGAAGGACGGCGTCGCACTGGCTTTCTGACGGTTGACGCCAACACCGATCGAGCGAAGTTCTTCCTCGCCCACCAAGAGGGATGCGCCATGAGCCCGGCAGAGATGCGTGACATCATCCTGAGCTTCCCCGGCGTCGAGGAAGGTTCGTCCTATGGGCAGCCGGCCTTCAAGGTGAACGGCAAGTTCTTCACCCGCCTGCGCAGCGAGGACCAGAGCCTGGTGCTGATGGAGGTCGATCGCGACGAACGCGAAATGCTGATGGAGGCAGAGCCGTCGACGTTTCATATAACGCCGCACTACAAAGACTATCCAAGCGTGCTGGCGCGTATCGAGAGCCTGCATCCAGGCTCATTGCGAAACTTCCTGGAGCGGCGTTGGCGCAAGGTGGCGCCCAAGAAACTGCAGAAGGCCCGCGACGCCGGACAGGCCTGACAGGGTCCCGTCGCACACCCCAGATAGGAACAAGACGGCCGGAGGCGTCCTCCGGACCGAGAACGGAGACAGAGATGCCGCAAACCAAGCCGCTCGCCCGGTTCGAATTCGAGGAAACGGAAGAAGGTTACCTACTGACGATCGGGGCGGAAGGCGGCGAAAGCCTGGCCCTGGCGGTCACGCCGGACCAGATGGACGTCATCATCGACGCCCTGAACGAGGTCCTGGGCGGCGACGACGAGTATGACGATGACGAGGACTGAGGCCTAGCGGACGGCCATGCTTGTCCGGACCTGCGCAGTCGCCTGAGCCAGCGTCTCGTGGAAGCAATCCGAGCGCTTGACCGCGATCTTCACCATCCGGGCGCTGTCGCGTTGGGCGCCGCAGACCTCGAGCGCGGCTGTCTCCAGCCGCTTTTGCAGGCGCTGCTGGTCAGCGGGATTGGCGATGTCCAGGTCGCTGGTCCTGACGATGGCGGTCGCGCTGGCGAGCGGCGAGGCCATGGCTGAGCCCGCCACGAGGGCGAGCGCAGGCGAAGCTGCGAGGATCTTGATCATAGCGTTTTCCATTTGCGATTAGCGCGCGCAGACCCGCGGCTCTCCGGCCGTTAACCGCTGCGGCGACCGACAGATATGGAACGCTGGTGAGGGGCGCTACCTCGCGAAGATCAAAACTCGTCTTCGACCGCAGAGCGGAACTGCTCGAAGATTTCGGCGGCCTTTTCGTCGGTGGAGAGTTCGGGTTCGGGCGCTGGCTTCGGCGAAGGACCGCCCAGAATACGGCCGGCGACCGCTCCCCCCTGCACGAGCACTAGTTCCTCCCCCTCCTCAAGGCTGAGAAGGAGTTGGGCGAGCTTGGGCGACAGGTCGTCGAGATCAATGCGCTTCATGACCTAAGGATTTTAGCGTCGCTGCGAAGGTGACACCAGGGCGAGGCCGCCCTCGAGCCGTATCCGATCCTATTGAATCGAATGCGGCTCAAGATGCTTTGAACTTGGAGCATTTCTTCGCCGAACCGGTGTCCACTTCGGCGGAAAATGCTCTAGACCACCCGCCAGACGAATGGAGTGCGCATGGCCTACCGGTCGCTGAGGGAATTCATCGCCAGGCTCGAACAGGCCGGCGAACTGGTGCGCGTCACCGAGCCGGTGTCGAGCGTGCTGGAAATGACGGAAATCCAGCGCCGGCTGCTCGCCACGGGCGGGCCGGCCGTCCTGTTCGAGAACGTGATCCGCGCCGACGGCGAGCCGTCGTCCATGCCTTGCCTGGTCAACCTGTTCGGCACGGTCAAGCGTGTGGCCATGGGCGTGACCCTCGAAGGCCGCGAGCGCGCCACCGCCTCGGACCTGCGCGAGGTGGGCGAACTGCTGGCCTTCCTGCGCGCGCCCGAACCTCCCCGTGGTCTGAAGGACGCCTGGGACATGCTGCCCCTGGCAAAGACCGTCATGTCCATGCGGCCGGCGACGGTGAAGAAGGCTCCGGTGCAGGAAGTGGTCTGGACCGGCGACCAGATCGATCTTTCGAAACTGCCGATCCAGACCTGCTGGCCGGGCGAGCCGGCGCCGCTGATCACGTGGCCGCTGGTGGTCACCAAGGGCCCGTCGGAAGATCGCGAGGACGATTACAACCTCGGCATCTATCGCATGCAGGTGCTGGGCAAGGACCGCACCATCATGCGCTGGCTGGCCCACCGCGGCGGCGCCCAGCACCATCGCCGCTGGAAGGCGGCCGGCAAGCCAGACGCCCTGCCCGCCTGCGCGGTGATCGGCGCCGATCCCGGGACGATCCTGGCTGCGGTCACGCCGGTGCCCGAGACGCTGTCGGAATACCAGTTCGCCGGCCTGATGCGCGGCGCCAAGGTCGACCTGGTCCCGGCCAAGACCGTGCCCCTGATGGTCCCGGCCCACGCCGAGATCATCATCGAGGGCCACGTGATGCTTGAGGAGTACGCCGACGAAGGGCCGTACGGCGACCACACGGGCTATTACAACTCGGTCGAGCAGTTCCCGGTGTTCAAGGTCAGCGCGATCACCATGCGCAAGGACCCGATCTATCTCACCACCTTCACCGGCCGGCCGCCGGACGAGCCGAGCGTGCTGGGCGAGGCGCTGAACGAGGTGTTCATCCCGCTGATCCGGCAACAGTTTCCCGAGATCGTGGACTTCTGGCTGCCGCCGGAGGGCTGCTCGTACCGGATCGCCGTGGTCTCGATGAAGAAGGCTTATCCCGGTCACGCCAAGCGCGTGATGATGGGCGTCTGGAGCTACTTGCGGCAGTTCATGTACACCAAGTGGCTGATCGTCGTGGACGACGACATCGACGCGCGGGACTGGAAGGACGTGATGTGGGCCCTGTCCACGCGGATGGACCCCGCGCGGGACATCACCGTCGTCGAGAACACGCCCATCGATTACCTCGATTTCGCCTCGCCCGAGAGCGGCCTTGGCTCCAAGATAGGCTTGGACGCCACGAACAAGTGGCCGCCGGAGACCAAGCGCGAATGGGGCGAGAAGCTGGGCATGGACGAAGCTACCGTGAAGGCGGTCAGCGAGAAGTGGGCGCGCCTGGGCCTGCCCGGAGACGGCGAGCCGGTCTGAACCATCCTGCGGAGGCGTTCTTGAAGCTTGCACCCCTGATCGTCGCAGGCCTGGTGGCCGCGTGCTCTCAGCCGACGGATTCCAAGGCGCAGTCCCAGCCGCAGAAGCCCGCACCGACCGCGGCGCCGGCCGGTCCGCAACTGGCCTTTCCGGTGGCCTGCGTGATCGGATCGACCTGTGAGGTGCAGAACTACGTCGACCACGACCCCGGCCCGGGGGCGAAGGACTACCGGTGCGCCAGCAACACCTATGACGCCCACAGCGGCGTCGATATCCGGCTGCTGGATCTATCGGCGCAAGCGGCCGGGTTCGAGGTGCTGGCCGCAGCGCCCGGGACAGTGGCGCGCCTGCGCGATGGTGTGCCGGACATCTCAATCCGCGATCGCGGCGCAGACGCGGTCAACGGGCAGGAGTGCGGCAACGGAGTGGTGATCGACCACGGCGACGGCTGGGAAACCCAGTACTGCCATCTGGCCAACGGCAGCGTGAAGGTGAGGGTCGGCGACCAGGTGGCCGCGGGCACGCCCCTCGCCCGGATCGGCCTGTCCGGCCAGACCGAATACCCGCACATGCATATGACCGTGCGCAAGGCCGGAGTGGTGGTCGATCCCTTCGCCCCGGAACTGGCGCCCGGAGCCTGTGCGGCCGACGCCGCGGGCCGGGGGATGTGGACCCCAGAAGCCGCCAAGGCGATGGTCTACAAGCCCGGCGCCGTCCTGAACGCCGGTTTCACCAGCGCGCCAGTGACAATGGCCAGCATTGAGGCCGGCTCCCTGGCTCGCCCGACCAATGGAACGCCGCTGATCGCCTATGTCCGGGCCATCAACCTGCGGGGCGGCGACGTCCAGGAACTGACGATCCGCGGGCCGGACGGACAGGTGGTGGCCGCGAGCGCCCAGCCGCCACTGGACCGGGCCAAGGCGCAGTACATGTTCTTCGTCGGCAAGCGGGCGGCCGCAGGCGCCTGGCCCAGCGGGCGATATCAGGCCGCCTATGTGGTGCGCCGGGACGGCAAGACGGTGATCAATCAGACCTTCGCCATCGACCTCTAAGTCTCGCAGGGTTGCCCTTTTGGGGAATCCAAGCCCAACTGCGCGACTTCGCGGGGGCGAAAGGACATTTGAGAATGAACGCAGTGACGTCAGGGCACGCGGCGGCGCTATGGGTCGGTCTTCACCTGATCCTGTTGCTCGTCCTGTCCCTGCTGGTGGTGCGCCAGCGGCGACGGCACAAGGTCGCGCTGGGAGACGGGGGAGTGCCCGAACTGGCCCAGGCGATCCGGGCGTTCGGCAACGCCACGGAGTACGTGCCGGCGGCCCTGATCGGCATCGCCGTGCTGGCCATGGTGGAAGCGCCGCCGCTGGCCGTTCACCTCACAGGCTTCCTGCTGTTCACCGGGCGCGTGCTGCATGGCTTTGGCCTGTCGCGCAGCGGCGGGACCTCGTTCGCCCGGGCGATCGGGGTGACCATGACCTGGCTGGCCTATGTGTTCGCGAGCGTCGCGCTGCTGTTCTACGCCATCGCCTGATCCGTCTCAGGCGTGATCGCGCTTGGCCTGGGCGTTCTTGGTCGCCTGGGAGACGCTGCCGACCTTGGCGGGCGCGGTCTTTGACGAGACCTTCTTGTTCTCCACCGGACGCAGACCCTTGCTCGCCGTGCGGCCAGGCTTGGGAACAGCCGGCCCTGGAGTGGCCAGGCGCATGGCCAAGGCACGGCGGGACGCCTCGATGTGCGCGGCCTTGGCGGCCTCGACCTCGAGCTTGGTCTGCTGATTGTTCACGCGCTTGAGCGCTGCGGCGAAGATCTGCTTTCGCTCGCGCGGCCTCTCGGCGGCGCCGGGAAAGGACCCGCCGCGAGGCTCGGCCTTGCCACGAACCTCGCGCGTCTTCTGGCGTGAAAGGCTGCGTTC
>JAEXKM010000262.1 GCA_023445705.1 Pseudomonadota bacterium | reverse complement strand
ACGCCGACGAGATCGAGGAGGGGCTTGCGAGCAGCCTGCCCGATCTGTTCCAAGATCCGCATATGCGCAAAGCGCATTTCCTCGGCGACAACACCGTCATCGCCGAAATCGTCGACCACATCTTTGCGCCGTCCAACGCGAAGGATCGTCCCGATCAACGCCGCGTCTTCGTCGAGGGCGACTTGCCGCTTGGCGGCATGGACTTCGCACATGCGTCGCGCCTTGCGCGAGACGCCATCGACCTCATAGAACTCGACCCCGCGGTACATCTCCCGCTCGCGATCCGGATCATCAACCGCAATCTTGATCGCGCTGTAGCGCGAACTTTGAGTTTCTCTGGCGACCGGGTCGAGGAACTGATGACCCGCTTGCGCACCTACCTCAAATCGCAGGGCCAGGAACTCGTCCTTCTCGTGGAGGAATTCGCGCGCCTCCAAGGCATCGACCGCGCGCTGCTGCAGGCAATCACCTCGCAGGGCGACGAGCGCCAGTGCAAGATGCGAACAGCGATCGCGGTCACCACGGGCTTTTTCCAGAGCGTGGCCGAGACCGCCTATATGCGCACGACCCATATAGTCGATATGGATCGGTCCGCTGGCCGGGCCGAGGGCCGGTCGGTCACTAAGGCTTCGCTCAGCCAGTTCACCGCGCGCTATCTCAACGCCGTACGGCTTGGTCGTGACGGCATCACCCAGTGGAGCGACGCCGCGGCACCGGGCGAAAGCCCGCGCTCCAAGTGCGACATGTGCATCCATCAGACCGAATGCCACGCCGTATTCGGTGAGGTCGACGGCTATGGCCTTTATCCATTTACCCCCGAGGCCTTGTGGAACGCCGCGTCGCGTGCCGATGCTTCGATGCCGGAACGGCTCAACCCCCGCGTTCTTCAGAACGACCTCCTCGTCGAGGTGCTCGACAATTTCGGCCCCGAAATCGCAACCGGCACATTTCCGCCGTTCAAGCTTCTCGAGAAGCTCGGCGGCATTACGGCCCTCCCCGCCGTCGCTCAAGCCGAACTGCGCAATCGCAATCCGCAGAATTACCAGCGCTGGGCATCATTTCTCGAACTCTATGATGGCACCGGCACGATCGCCAATCTCGACGAGCGACTTCGCGCAGCGTTCGAGGTTCCCGAGATTCCGGGCGCCGACGCGGCGAAGCCGAACCAGCCAACGGCGGACACGCCGACGCTTGAAGCGCCGCAGCGTAACATTGCCAGCAAGGAAGACCTGCTTATCGAGCAATGGATCGGCGGGCAGGGGCTGGACCAATCCATTGCAAACAATCTCAGATTGCTGGTCTATTCGGCCGTCTCCAATGCTATCGATTGGGACATGGTTGGGCTGGCCAAGGCGAGTTTCGTCGGTCGAACCGGTAAGGCATTCCAAACAGCGAGCATCAGCTTCGATCGCCAAACGACGCAGGTGCGCACCGACCTGCAGGTCAAGCTCGTAATCCCGGGTACTCTTGTGCAGCCCGAAACGGCGGCGGCGGCCCTCCAGGGCGTGCTGCGCGCCAGCAAGGATCAGTTCCGCTGGGAATTCCCCAACGGCGAAAAGATGCTCGGCGCCTTCCTGGATTGCGTCGAGATCTGGGCGAAGGATGTCGAGGCGCAATTGCGCGACATCTGCCAGCCAACGCCGCAGTG
Organism: Pseudomonadota bacterium; assembly: GCA_023445705.1. Taxonomy (GTDB): domain Bacteria; phylum Pseudomonadota; class Alphaproteobacteria; order Caulobacterales; family Caulobacteraceae; genus Phenylobacterium. The sequence goes on along the minus strand of JAEXKM010000262.1, from coordinate 4,299 downwards.
GAACCAGGCGGCCGCAGCGGTCGAACTCCTCTGTGTCGGCGCGGCGATCGGCGGCAAGATCAAGCCCGACGCGAAGATCGCCGACATGATCGACGCTGCGTTCAGCGCACAATGGGCAAGCGAGTGCGCGAGCACCGCACCCGAGATGAAGGCGCTGTACGACAAGCTGACAAGGCAACGCGAAAAGCTGGTGGGAATCGCGCAATCCCAAATGTCGAGCATGAAGGGCGGCCGTGCCGGTGCTATGCTCAATCCCGGCCGTATCCTCGGGCCTATCCGTGAATTTCGTCAGGCCAAATGGCAGTTGCGCCTTCAGCCCCCCGATGGTGAGACGCAAGAGCCCGCCAAACTCTATCGTGAGACGAGGGACGCGCTCCCTACGGCAGCGAAATCCGAGATGGCGGTCCGCAAATCCTGGCTCAATGCGATGCAAGAGGCGTTCGGCGCGACTGCTACGCGCGCCTCTATCGTAACGGCGCTCGATGCAGCGCGGGAGGCCGTAGCTAACGCCGGTATCGGCACCAGCACCACGGGACGCGTTTTGACCGACGCGCTCGACCGCTTCAGGACCGTATATTTCGATGACTCGGTGGCTGCTGCACGGGCACTTGGCAGCGAAGGCGATGCGGTTGCCGCGCTTCCTCATTTTGGTCGAGGCCGGCGCGGCGCGGTCGATGCGGGGACCGCTCTGGTCGCCGCGGCGCAGGCCTTTCTCGATACCGTTGACGACAATATCGGAGCGACCAGTCAGAGTCTCGATGCCAAGCACGGCGCAGTGGCGGCCAGTCTCGATCAGATCGATACAGCGCTTACCGCGATCGAAGCCGATTTAATCGCGATGGCGACGATTGACGGGGAGCAAGCCGATGCTGCTTGACCGCGCCGCCACGCTGGCAACCAAGATCAATACCTATCAGAAGCTCAAGAATAGCGCCGCCGAAGCCGAACAGTTCGGTACGCGCGCGAGGCAGTTCGAGACCGCTTCGCTGCTCATGGCGAGGCTTCGCGAGACGCTGACCGTCCTTGCGGAAGCCGGTGTTAGGGTCGATTTTCAGCCAAGCGACGGTCTCGGCTATGCCGAAAAGGCGCGCACGTTGCGCGAAGCGATCAAGGGGGATCCGGCAAAGGTCAACGACCCGCCGTTCGACATCAAGCACGCCTTTACTGACCGTCTCAACAGTATCGCCAGCGCGGGGCATAAGGCGGCGAGTGCTGCGTGGAAAACCTATGTCGATAAGCGCGCCGCCTTTGGCGCCGATGACGTCTTGAGTGCGCTCGGCCAGGTGCCGCAATTTCGGGTGAGCGTCGCCAAGATACGGCAGATCCGAAGCGAGGTAGAGACCTTTGGTGCCAGCCTGCCTGCTGACCCCAGGGCGGCGATCGCCAGTCTAGACGCGCTCGTCAGCCGCCACGAGGCGGCATGGAACACTCTTGCGGCGTCCGATATCCCATCAAGCGTCGTCGCCTTCATTCGCGCCGCAGCCAATAGCGAGGCCCTTTTAAGCGCTTATACGTCCGAAGTGCAGACGTGGCTCGAAAGCCGCAACTTGCTCGGCGCGTTCCGCATCAAGCTGAGGTAGGCACAATCATGCCTGTGTCTAACCATGCCCTCGCGGTGCTCGACCGCATTGAAGCCATTGAGATGCGCTCCCTCGAATGGGGGTTTACCGATGGCGCTCTGAGCGAGGATGAAGCCTTCAATCTCGGTGATCAGGTCTGCGCGGCGGCAGGAGTAAGTGGCACTGACGGGCAGGATCTCGTCGAAGAATTGATCGATGCCAAGCTAGTCTTTGAGATGGCGAGCGTCGGCGGCGACGTCCGTATCCGGTCGCGCTTTGCCGAGATGATGCGGCTGCTGGCTGCCAACCGGCAGCTCTTCCCCAACAAGCCCTGGCAGGGTGCGCCGTCGCTCGTCGCCGACTTTCGGGTGGATTGCCGGCCGCGGCGCTTTCCCGAGCGACGGCGTTTGCCAGCCGATATCCTCGCCGAGCATGCATCAGTGCTGGGTGGGTCACAACTGCGTGAGGACCTCTGGCGGACGCTGACCTCGCGCGACGGAATGAAGCTTGCTGGCTTCCAGGAGCGCGCGGCGCTGCGTCTGTCGGCCGCGACGGACGACGGCGGCACAATCGTCACCGCTGGCACCGGCAGTGGCAAGACCATCGCCTTCTACCTGCCCGGAATGATCCGCATTGGTGAAGCGATCGATGCCGATCATTGGGTCAAAGCGATCGCGATCTACCCGCGAATTGAGCTGCTCAAGGACCAGTTCGCCGAAGCGTTTCGCATGGCGCGGACGATTGATCAGACGCTTGCCGCGCACGGGCGCCGGCCGCTGATCATCGGTGCCTTGTTCGGCAAGACACCGACCCGTGCGACCCGGCAAGAACTGATCGATAAAAGTTGGGTCCGGCGCGGCGAGGACTTTGTCTGCCCCTGGATGCGCTGTCCGCGCTGCGACGACGAGCTTGTCTGGCGCGGCGTTGACATCGCCGCGACCACCGAGCGGCTGGCCTGTGTTCAACCCGGCTGCGGCCAAATGATCGGCGACGACCAGATTGTGCTGACCCGGACCCGGTTGCAGCGCATTCCGCCCGACATCCTGTTCACCACGACCGAGATTCTGAACCAGCGCCTGTCCGATCACTGGATGCGCGGTCTGTTCGGCGTCGGTCTCCCGCTCGGGCGCAAGCCATTGCTGGCCCTGCTCGACGAAGTGCACACCTATGAGGGCGGAACCGGCGCGCAAGCCGCGCTGACCCTGCGGCGATGGCGGCATTTGCTGGCGGCACCGATCTCCTGGGTTGGTCTCTCCGCCACGCTAGGCGATGCGGCGCGCTTCTTTTCTGATCTGACCGGCGCGGCCTTGGATGACGTGGTCGAGATCACGCCGACGCTCGAAGAGTTCGAGGAACAGGGCGCCGAATATCAAATCCTGCTACGTGGCGATCCGGCGTCGCGCGCGTCGCTGCTCTCGACGACGATCCAGACCTCGATGCTGCTGCCCCGGCTGCTCGATCCGCCCGGCGCGACCAACGTGTCAGGCACCTTTGGCCGGCGCGCCTTTCTTTTCACCGATGACCTCGACGTCACCAATCGCCTCTACGACGATCTGCGCGACGCCGAGGCATTCACGATTTTCGGTCGACCCGATGCGGCGCGGATGCCCCTTGCAAACATCCGCCGGGCCGGGCCCGATGCCGCGGTTCGCGAGGTCGAGGGCCAGCGCTGGCGGATCTGCGAGGACATTGGCCATCCGCTCGATCGCCGCTTGGTCGTCGGGCGGACCACCTCACAGGACGCCGGAGTCAATCAATCGGCCAATATTGTGGTTGCGACTGCTGCGCTTGAGGTTGGGTTCAACGATCCGCTCGTCGGCGCGGTCATCCAGCACAAGGCGCCGCGCAGCATGGCGTCGTTCCTGCAGCGCAAGGGACGCGCCGGCCGCGATCGCGCGATGCGCCCGATCACGCTCACTGTCCTGTCGGACTATGGCCGCGACCGCGCTTTCTACCAAGCGTTCGAGCATCTGTTCGATCCTTCGCTCGAGCCGCAATATCTCCCGATCCGCAATCCGTATGTGATGAAGATTCAGGCTGTCTTCGCGTTGTTCGATTGGCTGGCAACGACCACCGTGGGCTATGAGAAGGCCTGGCAATGGAACCTCCTCAGCCGCCCGCTGCCGCAGGCGAGCCCCGCCGAGCGAGCCGTTCTCGATCGCACCCGCGCTAAGCTGACCCAATTGGTGCAAGGCGACGCTGCCACCATCGACGATCTGCGCAGCTATCTGATGGGAGCGCTCGGGATCGACCGACCAGCGGCCGAAACATTGCTCTGGGAAGCGCCGCGCTCGCTTCTACTCGAGGCGGTGCCGACGTTAGTCCGGCGGCTGTTCCGCGGCTGGCAACTCGCGATCCCAAATGCCGGCGCGACGCTTGATCTGCAGGTCGATCACCATCCGCTGCCCGATTTCGTCCCGCGCAACCTATTCAGCGACCTGAGCTTGCCGGAAGTGCGGGTCATCATCCCGCCCGCGACGGTCAATCACGAGGAGCGAGTCGAACAGATGCCGATCCTCCAGGCGCTCAATCAGTTCGTGCCGGGACGCGTGACTCGCCGCTTCGCACATGAGCGCGGCGCATTGTCGCACTGGATTCCGGTCGATCCAGCGTTTCCCGAGCAGGATCGCCGGATCAGCGACTACGCGCCCGAACATGAGTTCGTCGGCAGCTTTACCGGCAGCCTCAATGATCATGTCGGCGGAGCGCCGCTCCTGGTCTTCCGACCATGGACCGTGCG
>JAEXKM010000256.1 GCA_023445705.1 Pseudomonadota bacterium | reverse complement strand
CTCGGTGATCTTGCCGCCGCGGGGGGCGGGGATCGGGTTCATGGTCTTCATGGCCTCGACGATCATCAGCGTCTGGCCAGCGGTGACGGTGTCGCCCACCTTCACAAAGGAGGGGGCACCCGGCTCGGGCTGCAAATAGACGGTGCCGACCATGGGCGAGTTCACCACGTCGCCCCGGCGTTGCGGCTCGGCGGCAGTCGAGGCCTCGCCAGCGGCGGCGGCCGGCGCAGCGGCGGGCGCGGCTAGAGGGGCCGGCGCGGCCGCGTACTGCACGGGGGCGGCGGTCAGGGTCTTGGCGACGCGGATCTTCAGGTCGTTGTGTTCGACCTCGATCTCGGTCAGGCCGGTCTCTGTGAGAATGTCGGCCAGTTTACGCACCAGACGCGCGTCGATCGGGTCGGCGGGGGCCTTGGGACTGCTAGCCATGAAATAATCCTTAGTTGGCTTCAGCGGGCCAGGCCCGCAGCGGCCTCGACGGCCAGTTCGTAGCTCGCCCCGCCGAAACCGGACACCAGGCCGGTCGCTGCGAGGGACACATAGGTTTCACGGCGGAACGCTTCGCGTGCCGCCGGGTTGGAGAGGTGACACTCGACGATAGGAATATCGAGCGTCTTGAGCGCGTCCAGCAAGGCCACGGAAGTATGACCGTAGCCGGCGGGATTGATCACCAGGGCGCAGGCCTCCGTCCGGGCTTCCTGAACCCAGTCGATGAGCTGTCCCTCATGGTTGCTTTGGCGGAACACGACGGCGCGGCCAAGGGCGCCGGCCCGACGTTCGCAGCGTACGCGCACGTCCTCCAGCGTCTCTTTTCCGTAAATCTCCGGCTCCCGGACCCCCAAGAGGTTGAGATTGGGCCCGCTAAGCACATAGATCGGTTTCGACATTCGGCTCCGCCGTCGATTCCGCCGTCTTGTACCGGGCGGCGGCGGGGGTCACAAGCATCCGCAACCCTGAAGCTTCACGAGGTCGTCATGACCCTGACCATCAACGGCGAACAACGCACCCTTGGCGCAGCTTCCACGGTGGCCGCCTTGGTGGCCGAACTGGGCCTGGACGCGCGCAAGGTGGCGGTGGAACGCAATCTGGAGATCGTACCCCGATCGGCCTATGGACAGACCGCGCTCGTCGACGGCGACCGCATCGAAATAGTGCATTTTATCGGAGGCGGCTGACATGGACGGATCTGTCCACACCGAAGACACCTGGACGGTCGCGGGTCGAACCTTCACTTCGCGCCTGATCGTGGGAACGGGGAAATACAAGGACTACGCCGAGAACGCGGCCGCGGCCGAAGCCGCGGGGGCCGAGATCGTCACCGTGGCGGTGCGGCGGGTCAACCTGTCCGATCCGAACCAGCCCATGCTGGTGGATTATGTGAAGCCCGATCGCTTCACGTTCCTGCCCAATACGGCGGGCTGCTTCACCGGCGAGGACGCGATCCGCACCCTGCGCCTGGCGCGTGAGGCGGGCGGCTGGGATCTGGTGAAGCTCGAGGTGCTCTCCGACACAAAGCACCTCCTGCCGGATATGGAGGAGACGTTGCGGGCCCTGAAGCTGTTGGTTACGGACGGCTTTCAGGTGATGGTCTACTGCTCGGACGATCCGGTCTACGCCAAGAAGCTTGAGGACGCCGGCGCCGCTGCGATCATGCCGGCCGCCGCGCCGATCGGGTCGGGACGGGGAATCCAGAACTTCCTGAATCTCGGCCTGATCATCGAGCAGTCGAGCGTGCCGGTGCTGGTCGACGCAGGGGTCGGCACCGCCTCGGACGCCGCCCTGGCCATGGAAACCGGCTGCGACGCCGTACTGATGAATACCGCCATTGCCGGCGCCAAGGACCCGATCCGCATGGCGAAGGCCATGAAGCACGCGGTCATCGCCGGTCGGGACGCATTTTTGGCAGGACGCATGCCAAAACGTATGTATGCTGAGCCGTCGTCTCCACTTTCCGGCTTGATTTGATGGCGCTGACCCTCGACGTCTTCTGGTCCTACCGCAGTCCCTATTCCTATCTGGTGACCCCGCGATTGCGGGACTTGGCGGAAAACTACGACGTCGAGGTTCGGATGCGCCCGGTCTATCCGTTGGCGGTGCGTTCGGAGGGGTTCTTCACCAAGCAGGACCCGCTGTTCATTCCCTATCTGATGCGGGATATCCGCCGGCTGGCCGACTATCTCGATCTGCCGCTGGTCTGGCCTAATCCGGACCCGGTGGTGATCGACCGGGCTACGTTGAACGGCGCGCCCGGCCAGCCGCATCTTGACTTGCTGATGCCCCTTGGCGCCATGGCCGCCCGCCGTCCCCAAGCGCTCGCATTCTACGACGAGGTCTCGCGCCTCATCTGGAGCGGTAAGGACATGCCCTGGAACGAGGGCGACAAGCTGGAGCGCGCCGTGGCGCGGGCGGGCCTTGATTTCGTCGAGCTGGCGGGGGAGGCCGCTGCTCAAGCCGAGGCCATCGCGGCCGAGATCGAGGCGAGCCAGGAAGCTCACCGCGCCGCCGGTCATTGGGGCGTGCCCACCATGGTCTTTGAAGACGAGCCGTTCTTCGGTCAGGATCGCTTCGATGTGCTCGTGTGGCGCATGAAACAGCGGGGCCTTGCTCCCCGCACATAAGGGCGATGGGGAGGACGGCATGGGTGCGGCTAACGGGCGGCAGGCCATTTTCATCACGGGTGCGGCGTCCGGCATGGGCCGGGAAACCGCGCGGCTGTTTGCGAAGAACGGCTGGTTCATCGGCGGCTACGACGTGAACGGGGTCGGCCTTAACGCCCTTGCTGACGAGCTGGGCGCCGAGAATTGCATCGTTCGAACCCTCGACGTGACGAACCGCGACGACTACCGCGCCGCCCTCTCCGAATTCGCTGTCGCCTCGGGAGGGCGGCTGGACGTTCTCTACAACAATGCCGGGATCGGCCGCGGCGGTCCGTTCGCCGACCAGCCGTTCGAGGACGTGATCGCGGTCGTACAGGTGAACCTGATGGGCGTGCTCATCGGCATCCACGAGGGGATAGGCCTTCTGAAAGCGACGCCGAACTCGCTGTGTTTCACGACGTCATCGTCGTCGGCCACCTTTGGAATGGCAAACATCGCCGTCTATTCGGCCACCAAGCACGCGGTGAAAGGGCTGTCAGAGGCGCTCTCGGTCGAGTTCAAGGCCTATGGCGTCCGCGTCGCCGACGTCCTGCCCGGGGTGATCGACACGCCGATCCTGCCACCGGGCGTGGCCGAGTCCGCGCCCAAGGAGGGCATGTTCCGCGCGATCCCGCCCATCGAGGTCGCGAAGGTGGTCTGGGAGGCGTACCACTCCGACAAGCTGCACTGGTATGTGCCGCCGGAGATCGTGGAGCTCGACAAGGCCGCGACCCTGACCCCTGAGGCCGTGCGCGACCAGATGGCCGGAGGCGGCGGCCTCTTCAACGCCGCGGTCGAATAGGGCGGCAGGCTAGGCGCGAATGAGGTCGGCGTCCGCTGGAATGCCCAAGGCCTGGAACATCTCGATCCGGGATGGGCCAGGCTTGGGCGGATAGGCGTCGGCCTTGTATTCGCGTCGGGTCGCCCAATAGCGCAGGACCTTGGCGAGATTGTCCGGGCGCTTCAGCCAGGCCGATGGGTGTTCCAGCATGTGGAAGCCGCGCAACGCTTCCCGCAGCAGGTCTGGATCGGAACGGACAGCGATGTTCACGCCGTCCTCCAGGAAGCTTTTCATGACCCGGCTCTTCAGACTGGGCCGAAAGCCTGGGGTCAACTGCTGGCGGGCGCGGCGCACCGCCGCCCGATCCTGATCGCGCATGTTCAGGTAGTAGGGGTGCAGTTCGTCAGTGATCCGCGCCTGGAAGGTGGTGATGCGCTCGGCCGGGTCGGTGGAAGACACCAGCACGTCGCGCAGCGCATAGGCGGTGACGGCCGCGAACGAGCAGCCGCGGCCATAAAGCGGATTGGTGCGCACCAAACAGTCGCCGACCGGGAAGTAGCCGAGGACGGCTGGCGCATCGTCCGAGGCGACCTCCCGCCAACGGCTATGAAGCTCCCCCATTCCGAAGACACGGCTGACGCCCTCCGACACCTCGGGTGCGACCCAGGGCGCGAGGCCGGGGAGGCGTGCGCAGATCGCGTCAAAGACCTCCGGACGCACGATCGCCTTGCGCAGTTCAAGCTCCGGCTCGGGCACGCACAGGGTGATGGAGAACCGCCCGTTATCGGCTGGGAAGACGCCGAACTTGAGGAAGCCGAGATCGCCGGTCCCACCGGCCTTCGTGCGAGGTGGCTCGTCAACGCCGGGCTGTAGCCGAAAGTGCCGCGTGAAATAGAGGATGCCGGCGCTTTCGCTCTCCTCCTGGATCGGAGCGCCTTCTTCGATGAGTTGCTCGATGCCCGACGAAGTGCGGCCGCCAGCGTCGATGATCACGTCGCCGATGATGTCTCGCGCGCCCTCGGCGTCGACCACCGAGACGCCCAGCACTCGCAGTCCCTGCGGATCCTGCTGGGTCAGCAGCTTGCGAACGAACGTCTCCGAGTCGATCCGTACATTAGGGTGGCGTTCGACATAGCGCCGGATGACCAGTTCGAGGGTCGTGCGCCGGCTGGTGAGGACGACGAACTCGCTGTCGCCGGGGTGGGGCCGATAGACTTCGCGATGCAGGTCCGTGAGCATGCGGTCGAAACCGAGTTCCCGGCAGCCGGCGTGGAGCAGGTCGGCATGAAGCTCGGGATGCTCGGACTTGATGATGGTCCGCAGGCGCGCCAGAAAGGCGTGGCTGTGGCGCAGATGGCCAACGCCGCGCCGTGTCCATTCCTCAAACGCGTTATCAGCGTCGCCGCCAGGCGGCGGCGGGTCGCGCTCGAGCATGACGATATCCCGCCCCGTGGGAGCAAGCGCCAGCGCCGTGCAAAGACCGGCGATCCCGGCCCCGATGATCAACACCCGTTCGTGCATGCCGGCTCGCCGTGAATGGACAGCAGACTCTCAAAGCACTCGCTCAGGAGCCTAGCTGCGTCGTTCGACGGCGAAAAGACTGACTTGGGGGCAGGCTGGGCCTGCCCAGATCAACCTTTGTCGAGTTGCGGGGAGCCCGGGGTCTTCAGCTTGCCAGTCTTGAGTTCGGCGATGGCGGCTTTGAGCGCGGCCATGTCGGCGCCCGGGATCATATGGTCGCCCACGATGAAGGCCGGCGTGCCCTCGATGCCCAAGGTCATCGCCAGGGCGCGGGTGTCGGCGATGTGTTGCTTGACCTCGGCCGACGAACCGCCCGCCCGGGCGGCGGCGGGGTCGACGCCCACGGCGCGCAGATGGCGGTCGATGGCGGCCTCGTCGAGCGCCTTCTCGGCCATGAAGCGCTCGAACAGCGCCAGGTTCTTGGGCATGCCGGCCGGCGACAGGGCGACCTCGGCCGCCAGGTTGCTCTCGGCGCCGAAGATCGGGAACTCCTTGAACACGAACCGGACGTCCGGATTCTCGCGGATCAGCTTGAGGACCTCCGGAGCGCTCACCTTGCAGTAGCCGCAGCGGTAGTCGAAGAACTCCACGACCGTGTACTTGCCGTCGGGATTGGCGACGAAGTCGCGAGGATCACGCTCGAGCTGTTGGCGATGCTTGGCCAGGGCGGCCTTGGCGCCTTCCGCAGCTGCGGCCTGCTTGTTCTCCTGCAGCTTGACCACGGCTTCTTCGATTACTTCGGGGTGTGCGAGCAGGTAGGCGCGAACCTTCTGTCCGAAGTCGTCTTCCTGCTTCTTTCCGCAGGCGGCCAGGGGAAGGGCGAGGGCGACGCCGGCCACGAGGGCGGCGCGGGAAATCTTCATCATGTGGAGCAAATAGGTCCGAAGCGGTGCTTTGCGAAGGGGGTTAGCGCGACGTACGGCGGACAATCGCGCCTTCGGATGCGAGTTCCTTGAGGTCGTCGCGACTGGGGTTTGAGGTCAGGACGATGTCGGTGGCGCGCCGCCACTCAGGCGTATCTTTTTCCAGCTTCTCCCGGGCCCGCATCGCAAAGACACGCGCCTGTGTCGGGTCCCCGACGGAGAAGAAATATTCGCCGGTCGCCAGGCGTGCGAGGCCGTCCTTGCCTTGCTTGTCGTAGGCCTGGGCGAGGATGCGCCAGGCCGTGGCGTTGTCGTGCTCCTGGCTGAGAGCCCGCTTGAGCTCTCCAACGCCTTCCTCGACCTTCTTGTCGTCGTTCAGGGCGATCAGAGTCTGGCCGAGGTTGATCCGCAGCAGGGGCGCATCCGGTTTCAGCGCCACCGATTTGCGCTGCGGCTCCTCGGCCTCCTCGGCGCGGCCGAACTCGAACAAGACCTGGCCTTTGAGCTCCCAGAGGTAGGGGTTCTCCGGCTGCTCGGCGAGCAGGGCGTCGATCAGCTTAAGAGACTGATCGGGCTGCTTCATCTGATAGTAGGCGATCGCGCGGGCGTATCGAGCTGGGTACGAGGTGTCCTTTTCCTCGTACTTGGTGATCGCGATGGTCGGATTGATGAAGCCGTCGAGCTTGGCCTTCATGATCTGATGCTCGGCCAGCGCCTCGGGCGTGTCCTGGGTCTTGAAGTGCGCATTCTGCTCGACCCGATGGCGCAGCGCCTCGATCCGCGACGACGAGAGCGGGTGGGAGCGGAAATAGGCGTAGCGCCGAGCTTCGGAGAAGACCTCCTGGTAGCGGAAGTTGTCGAAGAACTCGACGAGGCCTTCGCCAGACAGGCCGGCGCGCTCCAGCAGCATCGCTCCGGCCTGGTCGGCGCGGCTTTCCTGTTCACGGCTGTAGCCCATGGCGCCGATGGTGCCGAAGTAGCTGGCGCTGCCGATCAGGCCTGCGGCGCCTTCGCCCGAGCCGGCCAGGGCGGCGAGGACGCCCAGGCCCATGGTCAGCAGGAACGGCTTCATGCCGGCGGCCTGCATGTCGCCCGACCGAGCCGAGTGGCCAGCCGCCAAGTGGCCGACTTCGTGGGCGATGACGCCTTGTAGTTGGTTGGGATTCTCCGATTCCAGGATCAGGCCGGTGAACACGCCCATGGTTCCGGGCGCGGCGAAGGCGTTGAGGTCCTTCGATCCGATCAGGAGAATGTTGATCGACTTCGCGTCGACGCCCGCGGCCTTGAAGATCGGCTCGGAATCCTTGCGCAGGATCTCCTCGATCTCGGTGTCGCGGATGAGGCTCAGCCCCTCTTCAGCTCGAACCGGCGCGGCCTGGAGAGTCAGGCTCAAGACGGTCACGGCCGCCAGAGCGGTTTTCGACAGTGAACGGGCAGGGGAGACCATGCCGAACAACTCCAAGCGCCCCCTCGAAGCCTCAGGACGGGAGCCTAGCGCGCTTCAGCTCGGCTGGAAACCGGCCCGGAGGCCGGCTTCCATACCTTGCTGCGATTAGCCGCGACGCCACCAGCCACGCTTGGGGGCGGGCGGCGGGCCGCCGATCTCGTTGGGATCGGGCTGCGGCTTGGCCGGAGGCTCGACCGTAGCGACGACCGGTTCCGGAACGGGTTCCGGCTCCGGGGCCGCAGCCGGCTCCGGCGCGGGCTCAGGCGCGACCTCTACGACCGGCTCGGCCTTGGCCGCCGCCTTGGCGCGGCGAGCGCGAGGCTTCTTGGCCGGAGGCGCTTCGGGAGCAGGTTCAGGCGCAGATTCGACCGCCACCGCTTCGGGTTCGGGCTCGGGCGCGGCGACTGGCGCAGCTTCGACCTCGGCTTCGACGGCTTCGACCGGTGCGGCTTCGACCGCCTTGCGGCCTCGGCGCGAGCGCGACTTCTTGGGCTTTTCCTCGATGGCCGGCAGCTCGACCCAGACGTCGAGTTCGACGTGCGGCTGGTCGTCGCTCACGCTCGGCGCAGGCGCGGCGGCCTCGGCGACGGCCGCAACCGGGGCTTCCGGCTGGGTGTCGTTGGCCGGCGCAGGGGCGCGAGGGGCCGGGAAGTCCTCCGCCGGGTCATGCCAGACGAAGGGATCGTCGCCATAGGGGACCCACGGGCGAGTCCAGGCGAACATGTCGGCCGGACGTCCGTCGTCACGCATCCGGCGTCCGCCGCGGCGGCCCCGGCGGCGGCGGCGTCCGCCATCGTCCATGTCACGGTCTTCGCGCGCGGCGGCGGCCGGACGTTCGGCGTTGTCGCGCGGCTCATCACCGTCGCGACGGCCCCGGCGGCGGCGACGGCGGCCACGGCGACCACCGCGTTCGTCGCCTTCGTCCTCGTGATCCTGGAGGCGCTGCTCGGCCTGGTCGTCGTCGGTTTCTTCGCGCTCGATCGCCAACTCGTCTTCGTCTTCTTCCTCTTCATCCTCGAAGACGTCGTCAAAGTCGTCGTCGACCGGCTGGTAGGGCTGGACTGGCGTGTGGTGGATGAGGGCGACGTGCTCGGGCCGGGTCTCGCTGGCGGTGCGTTCGATCTCGTGGTCGGCGTGCGCCAGGGCGTCATCGATCGCGATAGTGATGAAGAGGCCCAGGCTCTCGTGAAGACGCGCGAGGTGATTGCGCTTTTCATTGAGGATGTAGAGGCCGACAGCGCGCGGAACCTTCAGGGTGGCTTCGCCGCCGCCCTTCAGGGCTTCGATTTCCACCGCGCGCAGCGCCGAAAGGGCGCTGGATTCGACCGAACGCACGCGGCCGGTGCCGGCGCAGTGTTCGCAGACATGGGTCGTGCCTTCCAGCACGCCGGAGCGGCGGCGCTGGCGGCTGATTTCCATCAGGCCGAAGGTCGAAATCTTGCCCATCTGCACGCGGGCGCGGTCGTCCTTCAGGGCGTCCTTCAGCTTCTTCTCGACGGCCCGGTTGTTCTTGGGCTCGTCCATGTCGATGAAGTCGATGACGATCAGACCGGCCAGATCGCGCAGGCGCAACTGGCGGGCGGCCTCCTCGGCGGCCTCAAGGTTGGTCTTCAACGCCGTGGCTTCGATGTTCCGCTCACGGGTGGCGCGGCCGGAGTTGACGTCGATGGCGACCAGCGCCTCGGTCTGGTTGATCACCAGATAGCCGCCCGAGCGCAGGGGCACGACCGGCGAATAGATCTGCGAAAGGTGGTCTTCGACCTTGTGTTTGACGAAGAGCGGCACCGGATCGCGATAGGGCTGCACCTTCTTGGCCTGCGACGGCATAAGCATGCGCATGAATTCGCGCGCTTCCTTGAAGCCGGCCTCGCCCTCGACCCAGACCTCGTCGATGTCCTTGTCGTAGAGGTCGCGGATGGTGCGCTTCACCAGGTCCTCTTCCTCATAGATGAGGGCCGGAGCGACCGAGTGCAGGGTGGTGTCGCGGATGTTTTCCCACAGGCGCAGGAGGTACTCGTAGTCGCGCTTGATCTCGGCCTTGGTGCGCTTGGCGCCGGCCGTGCGGACGATCAGGCCCATGCCTTCCGGCACCTCTAGGCTCTGGACCACGGCCTTCAGGCGCTTGCGGTCGGTGGCCGCGGTGATCTTGCGGCTGATGCCGCCGCCCCGGGCGGTGTTGGGCATCAGGACGCCGTAGCGGCCGGCCAGCGACAGGTAGGTGGTGAGGGCTGCGCCCTTGTTGCCGCGCTCTTCCTTGACCACCTGCACCAGAAGAATCTGGCGACGCTTGATCACTTCCTGAATGTTGTACTGGCGGCGATTGGTACGGGCAGGCGTCGGAAGCTCCTCAAGTGCATCTTCCGAACCAACAGATTCGACCATGTCCTCTTCATGTTCGATGTCGTCCTCGTCGCCGTTATCGAGGGCTTCGGAGATCACATCGCTTTTCTGCGAAAGAGCCATGGCCGGTGTGCCGGGCACGT